>JAFBAP010000171.1 GCA_019247695.1 Verrucomicrobiota bacterium
CGGAGTTCGGAGTTCGGAGTTCGGAGTTCGGAGTTCGGAGTTCGGAGTTCGGAGTTCGGAGTTCGGAGTTCGGAGTTCGGAGTTCGGAGCGGCATCATGGGGGCGAGATGCCGATGTCAAGCTCCGGTTTCGTGGATCTGTTTCTGCGTTCTCTGCGTGTTCTGCGGATGATTCCGTCTTCCCGCCGGGTGAGTCTGACCCTCGGGGGAGATCGGACCCGGTTCTACGACGCCTCCGAACTCCGAACTCCGAACTCTCTCCCCCTCTTCCCGCCGTGGTCGCCGTGGCTCGCCGTGTTCGCCGTGTGAACTCTTACGTTGTGCCCGCCACACCCGCTGTGCCCGCCGTGTGACCGTGTGATCAGAGGCGGTCGATCCTTTTGAACCAGACCTTGGACCGATCGATCGTTGCGCCTCGGGCTAAGAAAAACTCGCGCAAGCCAGGCGTATAAAAGGTTCCATCCGGTTCGGGGTTTAGACCGAGAAAAATTTCGCCGGACGGTTTCAGGAAACGCTTTTTCAGGTCCTGCAATAAAAATCGCCATGGTTCCGGGCCCCAGACGCCGGGTCTTTTGTGTTCGTTGAAGCAAATCGAGAAGGCCGTCACCAGGTCGAAGCGATCACCCAGATCAGGCAACGGTTCGAACGCTGTGATTGTCCAAACGACGCGGGGAAGTCGGAAAGCCTCGAACATTTCACCGTACATCGGGGGATCATCGATATCCAAACCCATTCCCGAATGTCCCAAAAACCGGCTGACGAGCAGAAAGTAGCCGCCTCCACTGCCCAGGTCGAGGATGCGCAACGGGTGCCGGCGCGTATTCAAACGCAGTTCCTGCGCGCGCTTGATGTTCAACCGCAGCCATCGCGGTGCGTCGACGTACTTGGGCCAATGCGTTAGTTCACCCGGAACCGAGTATTTCTCACGGATCCGCGTCAGGGCAGCCTGATCAACCCCGGCCAGAACGTCCTCGATCCGAATCGGATGCAAACGGCGGTAAATCAAGTTTTGAAAACTCTGGAGTGCGGTGCCGTCGAGGAGCTTGGAAAGTTTGTGCCGGAGTTTCATGAATCGAGACGGCGGTGGTCGTACAATTCAACCCCGCAATCAAGCGATTTCCGAAGAGGCGCCTTGCGGTGTGCGTCGTGCGGAGCGGCGGGACTGGACGGCCACGAACAATCCGATCGCGAGTGGCGGAAACAGGAACAGGTGCCAGTAGCTCGTCCAGGGCGCAACCTGGTCAGCCACTTGCAGGGCACCCTCGATCGAAACGGCCTGGGTGCCTCGCCGTAGTACGTCCACCTCCAGGCGCCATCTACCCGCTGCAGGAATCTGCACCAGGGCAGCGTAATACAACCGGTTCTGAGCCGCGCGATGATCGAGTTGGAAAGATTGCAGGTTGGAAGTGCTGTTCGCTGCGCAGAGGGGCGGAGCCCAGGCGGAGGCAGGCAGGGCTTTCGGCGTTTCAGGCGCCAGGGTTGCGCGGACCTCTGCGTCTAAAATCGCGGCGTGGGTAGCGGCATCCTGGACCAGCACGCTGAGATCAAGCGGTCCGGCTGAAGGAATGCCCGGATCCGTAAAGACCGACACCTGCAGGCCTTGGCGTATCGCGGTAAACTGAACGGTGCCGCCGTCGGCCCGGCAGGTACCGGTCAGGACAAACCACACGAGGCAAAAGCCGGCCAGACGTTGGATCCTCGACTTCATTGCATCATTAACCCGCGCATCTGCATCGGCTGAAAAAGGATCCAAACGCCTGCGGCAAACAACACCAGCGCCGCGCCCATCCACGGGAGGGCAAGCCGCAGCGCCGCCCCTGAGCCGGTCCCGCCGAGCCGGCGCGCCGTCCGCCAGAGGCCAAGGAGTGATACCAGGAAGCCGAGATCCAGCAGGAAAAACTCAACGTCCAGCCATTCCGGAAAAGCCCAGCTCCGCGGGTGCCACGCCGGCAGATTCGCCGGAAGCCAGTGCAGGTCGGTAAGGATCCTCTGCAAAATGGGAATCGGCGCGTGCGAGGCCGCGAACAGGTGAAACATGAAGTGGGCAAGCCACATCGCCGCCCCCAGGGGTGCCAGATCGACCAGAAACTGTGAGATGATGTCCTTAATCGCCAGACGGCAGTTTCCGAAGGTTTGGCTTATCCAGCCGCACGCGCCGAGCAGAACCCCGGGAAGAACCATCACCAGGACGACGTAAAACCATGCCACCGCCACGGGGTAGGGGAGCAAACCGAAGCTAAGGCGGAACCATTCGAGAAAACCGGCCACGGGGCTAACCATCGCCGCGGCATTGGCGTAAGCGCCGAAAATCAGCACCGTGAAAATCGCCAGCAGGTCGAGGCGCCGGCTTATCTTCCCAACGCCGGATGTCGAAAGATCGTGGCCGAGCGCGGCAGCCGGTTTGACCGCGATCACGCCGACATTGTCGTGCGGGCAGGCTCGGACGCAATCCAGGCAGAACGTACAATCCTGGTTGCTTTGCTTGCGGGGTTGGAAGAGGCGGAGTTCGCAACCGCGCTGTATTTTGTCGCCGCGGATACAGGCGTGCGACCGGCAATCCCGGCAGACGTCAGGCGTGCGCACCCGGACTTCGAAGGGTGAAAACCAAGCCTGGAAAAAATGGAACTGCCCGATCGGACAGACGTATTTGCAGAAGCTCGCGCCCCGGAAGATGCCGTCGATCACGAAGGCCGCAGTAAAATACCCGACGATGATCCACGCGGTCAGCCAAGGGCTGTTCCAGAGAGAAAATGCCTCGTAGGCCCACAAGTAAATGGCCAGGAGCAGGACGGCAATCCATTTCGACCGCAACGCCCGCGGCCAGTTCCGGTCGGCGGGCAGAAATTTGCGTCCTATGTCCCGCAGGAACGTGAAAGGGCACGCATAACAAAACACGTTTCCGAGCAGGACGAGGGCGATGACGGTGAAGCCTCGCCAGTGTATCCAGGGCAGCACCCCGGCAAGGTTCAAGGGCGCAACCTGCGGGCCGAAAAACCCGTCGGCAACGATCGCTGCCGCCAGCAGGAACAAAACAGACTGGATCACGCGCCGTGTGACCAGCGATTTCAGCACCCGGCCGAGATAGGGTAAGCGCAGAAGATCCGTTCGGCGCGGCCCGGACGGATACCGCGCCGGGGAAAGAGAAGACCCGGCCGGGACCGGCATCGGGCGATAGCGCCGCGGCGGCGAAAGAAATTGCCAGGCGATAACGCCGGCCGGAATCAGAAAGAGGAGAGATCCCGGCACCCACATGATGGCGCCGGCGATGTTTTGATCTGAGACTGCGCTGATGTTGCCCAGCCGGGGCACCCGTTCGTAAGTGGGGTAAAGGACCCGGTCGTAAAAACTCAGGAAGGCGGACAGCGCGGTGTTCTCAAAATCGGCGAGGAGCAGGTATGGAATCATCGCCCAGCGCGGCCAGCGCGGCCGGCTCGGCCAGGGCTGGATCACGGGCCACCAGAACAAGAGGGCGGTGGTCAGAAAGCAGGCGTGCTCGAACTCGTGCCACGCTGATGAGTGCAGCGTCAGTTCGTAAAAGGGGGGCAGGTGCCAAAGCAAAGTCGCGGCAACGTACGCCAGCCAGCAAACGGCCGGATGCGTCAGCCGGCGTCCGGCTTGTTTGAGCCACGGGCTGGTGAGCAGCGGTCCGGCGACGTCGCGCGCCAGCCAGCGCGGCATTCCGCTGAGCAGCGGCAAGTACGGCTGCCCGAGCAGGAGGAGGGCAGGGGCCACCATCATCAGGAGCAGGTGCTGCACCATGTGAACCTGCAGCAAAAGGCTGCCGAATGCGTCCAGGGGTGAACAAATGGCGATGAAAACCGTGAACAACCCGCCTTCGAAACAGCACAAACGCCAACCGTCAAAGCGTCCCGGCGCAAGCCGGCGGACCCTGAACCAGCCGCGCAGGTAAACCACGCCGGCTAAAAACAGCAGCAGGACCGGCTCAAGGCGGAAAGACCATGAACCATAAATCGCGTCGTTTACATCCATTGAAACTCTGCGGGCTGCCAGGACCCGCTTACCCTATTGCCACTGCCCCGCGAAAATGCAAAAACCGCGCGGGCGGTTCTCAGCCCGCGCGGTCGTTGAAAAAAAGGGGATCTCAGTCGTGGTGATCGGCCCGGGGCGGTTGTTCAACCCCGGGCGGCGGCGGCGCGTTCTTCACCGGTTGCAGGCCGGCCGGTTCGCCCGCACGGTAACCCTTCGACGGAATTTCCGGGTCACGCGCCGGGATCTCGTTGCGTGGGTGCAACGAGGCGAGGTACGCGACCAGACAGCGGACCTCCTCCTGCGAAAGGGTGTTTCCGTACGCCGGCATGTTGCCGCCGCCCTGAATCACCTGCCGGACCAGTTGGGGCTGCGTCATTCGGGTCCCAATGCGGGTCAGGTTAGGACCCCGCTGGCCGCCATCCTCACCGACCGCATGACAGTTCCGGCATTGCTTGTTCTGGAATACCACCGCGCCCGCCAGTTCGACCGGCGTACGGTCTTTGAGCAAATCCGGCGGAAGCAGGTTGTTGGACCACGCTTCCATGTGCGGCGACCACGGCCCGGTCATCCCAGCATAGGTCAGCATCCCGATCGTCAGATAAATCAGAATTACCGCAATGATCGAGACCGGGCGGCGGCGCCAGTTTTTTTCGCCTTCGCCGCAGACAAAGGGCAACAGGAACAATATGCCGATGGCGATCACCGGCATTACAAAGAAAAGCACGTATTCCGAGCCGTTCGGCAGCAGGGCCGCCGCCGACAAGAGCCACAGGAACGGAAAGTCCGGCTTGGCCTCGGAAATGACCAGGTTAGGCTGCGCCGGGATCGCAGGACCTTTAGGTCCCACGAATAACGCCAGGCAAACGATGGCGATTAACAGCAGCCCGTTCGCCACCAGGTCCTTACTGACCACGTCCGGCACAAACGGGGCGCCCTGGTCACGCAAAACCCGGTGGTAAAATTTGTCGTACGTCGCCCTTCGGACCTGGACGCCGGGCGCGGGCACTTCATTAATGCCCTTGCCGAGCACCAGCCGGAGGTGCACCGCCAGCATCGCCAGCAAAGTCCCCGGGATGATGAAGACGTGCAGCGCGAAGAAGCGGCTGAGCGTTTCACTCCCGATAATAGGCCCCCCTAACAACAGGCTGACAAGGTCACCCCCGATGACTGGGACGCGCCCCATGATCGCCGCCCCGATGCCTACGCCCCAGTACGCGTCGGCATCCCAGCGCATCACCTGGCCCGTAAACGCCATCCCCAAGGTGACCAGCAACAACACGACGCCGGTGATCCAGGTGAGTTCGCGCGGGTACTTGTAAGCGCCCCAGAGGAACACCTGCGTCATGTGCAGAGCCATCATGATCACCATCATGTTGGAACCCCAGTAGTGCATTCCGCGCATGAACCAGCCCAGGGGCGTAATGAAGTTCAGCGTTTCCAACGTCTGATAGGACTCGGCCGCGGACGGAACGTAGACGAAAGCGAGCAGGATACCGGTGACGAGCTGCATCACAAGGCACAGCGTCGTCATGCTTCCGAAGGTATAAAACCAGCTCCCGGTGCTCACCGGCACAGGGTGACCCGCCGTCTGTTCCCAAAGCTTGACGAGGTGGAGTCGCCGGTCCAACCAATTCGCGGCATTTCGAAGCGCGTTCATCATAACGTTGGCTATGCTTTCGGACTGAGCGGATGGGCGATGGTGGGCAGGTAACCGCCGTTGATCTGCAGTTCACCGTTTTCGATCTTGGACTCGTACTTGTAAAGCGGGCGCGGCGGCGGCCCGGCGGCGTGTTCGCCGTCGGCGTAAAATGCGCCTCCATGGCACGGGCAGAGAAAAAGCTTCGACTCTTCGAACCAACGCACCGGGCAGCCCAAATGCGTGCAATTCACCGCAAACACGGTGATTTCATTCTGCGCCAACCGTCGAACCCAGACCGGAATGTGGGCCGTCGGGCCGTCCTCGGGGCGGGCACCCGGATTGGTGAAAGATGCCATGCGGGTGGTGTTCTCAGGGAACTGGGAAAGCGATCCAAGCGAAATCCAGGTAGGAGGCGGCTTCCTGAAGCTGGCAAGCACAAAGCCGATCAGGGGCACGCCTACCATCGCCGCGGCAATCGCGTTTAATCCGACCCCCAGCCCGAACAAAAAATCACGGCGTGAGGGGGAGTCGGCCCGGATCCCCGGGGGCGGTGTATGCTCGTTTATATCGTGATCGTGATCGTGATCCGGATCCATAAATGGGAACTAGTGAGTTATGGGTGTCGGCCCCGGGGCGCCCGCCTCGACGAGCTCCGGGCTGGTCCGTTGGCGGTGTGAAATCAGCCAGGCCACCACGTCCGAAATTTCCTCCGGCGACATCGGCTTGTTCGGCACCAGTTGTTGGTAGTTCGGCATCCCGAGTTCCGGCCGCCCGGCAATCACGACGGACCGCAGGTACTGGTCGCTGACCAGGTGCAGGTAGTCGGAATTCACCACCGACCCGCCCTTGCCGCCGTTGCCATCCTCATTATGGCAGCTTGCACAGTAGGTCTTGAACGCCGTTCCGCCCCGGCCGGCGTCGGCCGGAGGCGCAGAATAGGGCGGAAGGGCTGTCCCGGCCGCCGGCGCACCGTTTTTCGCCCAGTCGTAGATGCCGTTCACCAGTGAGTCCATCTGCTCGGCCGTCAGATCTCCGTTATGCCCTTCCTCAAATCCCGGCATCAATGAATTTTGGACCCCCTCGGAAACCACTTTGCGCAGGACGTCGCGCGGAATCACCGCCAGGTAGAGCGGATTGTTCATCGCGATCGACGGAGTCAAATCCTTCCCATCGCTGTGGCAGGCCCGGCAGTTAGTCTGGTACAGGGTAGTAAACTCAGTGATTGAGCTCGGCGGTTTCCATCGGTCTTCCGGCCGGGGTTGGCCGGGGAACCGGCCGCAGCCCGTGACCGTCAGGCAGGCGAGGCCCGCCAGGCCGCAAAGAAAGTGCTGCCGCCCAAAATATTTCTTCATGGTTCCTTCCGCTCGGTTTCCATGGCGTGGACACCCAGCCGGGCCGCCAGCGACCAGGACTGCATCGTCTCGACCTTTGCAGACTTGTACACCACGTACCCGCCGACCACCCCGAAGGAAACCTGGCAGATTACGAACCAAAACCAATTGACGTGCTCTGCGAGCGCCGGGTTGATGATGTCGAAGATCGGCGCGAGAAGCGCCGTCCAGATCAGGGGCGTCACGATACCGCCCCAGAGCCATTCAAAACGGGCCGGCAGCATCGGCAGCAGAACGGTATAGAGCAGTCCGACCATAACGCAAATAATCCCGTGGGAAATCACCGCGACCAGGAAGGCGCCGATGTGAAATTGGTCCAGGGTTTGCACCGTGGCATCCGTCATTGACGGCAAAGCCGCCGCTGAGAGCAGGTTGATCGGATACCAGATGCTGTGTTGCGCCACCAACCCGTACAGCATGGCCAGGATTGCCATGGCGGCCCCTCCCGCCAGGCCGCCCTTGACCCCTGCCGAATACCGGTGAACCTTGACCGGGTAATAAGTCCGGTGCGATCCTCCACTCATCTCAATCGCGCTCACGCTGCGCGGCGAAACCTTTATGGGCGCAGCCCGCACCGCGGCGTAAGGTGAAATCTCGTGCTTCGGCACCGGGAAGACATCGCGGAACCAGCCGATCGCACCGGCCAATCCGACCAGAAGACCCACCAGCGACACGAATAGTTGGGTCACCACCCCGAGCGCGAGCAGGGTGACGCCCAAGGCCGCTATGATCGGCCATGCGGTGGGAAGCGGCAGTTCAACGCCGTCTTCATGTTCGTGCCCATGATGTTCGTCGTGAGAAGAATGCGCTGACGCCTCCGGGTGCGTCTCCTTCTTCGCCTGCGCGAGCGTGTATTGTTCAGGGTCCATCGGGAATCTTCCAGGTGCTTGCTAGTAAACTCTCGGGCTGATGATGTAAACGACGGTTAAAACCACCACCCAGACGGCATCGACGAAATGCCAGTACCAGGAAATCATTTCGATATGCTCGTGGTGCCGGTGCTGGATGGACCCGCGCAGCGAGGCGATCAGGACCATCGATAGAAGGAGCGCCCCGACCACCACGTGGCTCGCGTGTAAACCGACCAGCGAATAATAGGTCGACCCGAACAGGTTGCTGTTGAGGGTCAGGTGCTCCCGGTAGATCAGCTTGTTCCACTCCATCCCCGTATAAACAAGAAAACCGAGGCCCAGCAGGACGGTCACGCCCCACCACAGGTGGAACCGAGGCAGGTTGTTGTGCTTGAGCCAGTGCTCGGCCCTCACGATGGTGCCGCTGCTGCCGAACAGCATGATGCTGCCGAGGATCGGTAGTTCCAGCACTTCATGCGGGTACGGGCCGCTCAGGCTTTTGCCCATGTAGTAGACGTATGCTACCACGAATATGGTGAATAGCGCCGATTCGGTCAGAATCACCAGCGTCATCCCCACTTTACGGGGAGACGGCAGGGTCCATTCGGCGACGTTTACGGGGTTTTCAGCTGCTGCGTTGCTCACTTGTCTGCTCCCTTGATTGTTCCCTGGTGGTTACTCGAACTTCCAGTCGGGATCTTCCGGATGTTTGAGATCCCAAAGCGGACGGCGGCTGCGCACTTCGGGCAAGGTCTCGAAGTTGTAATCCGGCGGCGGAGAAGTGGTGGCCCACTCGAGCGTCCACGCGTCCCATGGATCCTCCCCGGCCTTCTTGCCGCGCCAGGCTGACCAGAAAAGGTTGAAGATGAAGATGACCGAGGCTACCCCCTGAATCAGTGCGCCGATCGTCGACAGCAGGTTCCAGATCTCCCAGCCCCGGCCCGGCTGGTAAGTGTAGATGCGCCGCGGCATACCCAGAATGCCCGCGAAGTGCTGCGGGTCGAACGTCAGGTGGAAGCCGATCGTGAAGAGCCAGAAATGCCACAGGCCAAGCCGGTGGTCCAGCATCCGGCCGAAGGCTTTCGGGTACCAGAAGTAGGTGCCGGAAAAGATGGCCATCACGATGCCGCCCACAATCACGTAATGGAAATGCGCTATGACGAAGTAGGAGTCGTTCAACTGCCAGTCATACGGTGCTACACCCAGCATGATGCCCGTCAGCCCGGCAATCAGGAATTGCAGGATGAAAGCGATGGAGAAGAGCATCGGCACTTCAAAGCGAATCTTGCCGCCCCACATGGTCCCCAGCCAGTTGAAGATCTTCAGACCGGTGGGGATCGCAATCACCATGGTCGCAAACGCAAAGAAGGTGACGCTGAAGGAGTTGAGGCCAACCGTGAACATGTGGTGAGCCCAGACCCCGGCGCTGACAAACCCGATCAGGACGCTGGCCGCCACCATCATGGGGTAGCCGAAGATCGGTTTGCGGGAAAAAACCGGCACCACTTCGTTCAGGATGCCGAAGGCCGGCAGCACCAGGATGTACACTTCCGGGTGACCGAATATCCAGAAGAAGTGCTGCCAGAGGATCGGCGAACCGCCCGCCAGCGGCTCGAAAAACTTCGCGCCCAGGTAACGTTGCAGCAGGAGCATGATCTGCGCGGCGGACAACGGCGGCAGGAAGACGACCACGAGAAACATGGTCGTCAGGCTCAGCCAGGTAAACAGCGGCATCCGGTAGAGCGTCATGCCCTTGGTCCGGTAACAGAAGATGGTCGTCATGATGTTGATGCCGCCCGTCACGCTGCCGATACCGCTCACCAGCAGGGCCAACGACCAGTAATCCACGCTCGGCCCCGGGTAGAAAGCGCGCGAGCTCAGCGGGGCAAGGGCAAACCAGGCCACCTCGGGCGGCCCGCCGGCCGCGTAAAGGCTCGGCCCGGTCACGTAACTCAGCAGAAGCAGGCACCCGCCGAAAAACGTGAGCCAGAAAGAGAAGGCGTTCAGCCGCGGAAACGCCATGTCGCGCGCCCCGATCTGCAACGGCACGATATAATTGGCAAACCCGAAAATCAGCGGCATCGCCACGAAGAAAATCATGATCGTGCCGTGCATGGTGAACAGGGCGTTGAAGGTTTCGGGGTTGACCAAATGGTTGCCCGGCAGCGCCACCTGCAGCCGAATCAAGGTTGCCATGATCCCGCCGGCCACGAAAAACAACCAGGCTGTGCCGATGTACAGCAGCCCTAGCTTTTTGTGGTCGACGGTGAAGACGAGGTCGTTGACCCAACCGGTCAGGGTTCCTTTCTCCTGGCCGGGAAGTGCCGGAAACTCCTCCGTCCCGACTTCAATCGTACTGGTTCCGTTTGCCATGTTATTTAAGGGTCTTGAGGTAGGCTAGGATTTGCTCCACCTGGGCTTCTTTGAGCTTCATGTTAGGCATCAGGCAGCCCGGCTTGAGCACCTGCGGGTCCTGCAGCCAGGAGCGCAGGTTGGCATCATCGTTCGGGGCAACCCCCGAGCCCAGCGTCTGCCGGCTGGCGAAGTGGGTAAGGTCCGGTCCGAACACGCCGTCGGCTACGGTTCCGGTAATACGATGGCAGCTGCCGCAGGAATTATCTATAAACTGCCTTTTGCCCTGGTCGGCAGTCGAGTTTTGGGGTGGAACCTGCTTCTGGTCCGCAACCCACTTTTGAAAATCCTCCTTCGATTCAACGATGACGCGGATGAGCATGTTGGCGTGCTGGTCGCCGCACAACACCGTGCAGTTGCCCAGGTAAACGCCGGCATCCCACGGCTGGATGAACATCGTGTTTTCGTAGTTGGGTACCAACCAGCTTTTGCCTCCCAGTTCAGGTACCCAGAAACCATGGTTCGTATCAGCCGAATGCAGGATCAGTTGCGTGACCTCGCCGGTCTTCCGGTCATCGACCGGAACGTGCAATTCGTTGGCGGTGACGATGTCCTCTTTCGGGTAACGGAATTCCCACCAGTACCGGTGGCCGACCACCACGACCTGGAGGTCGTTCGGGTTGCTCCGCGGCGCGCGAAGCTCGCCGATGGTTCGGGCTGTGACCAGAGCCAGCACCACCACGATCAAAATCGGCGGCACCGCCCAGGCCAGTTCGATCGCCGCGCTGCCGTAAACCTGCGGCGGCTCAGCATTGTCGTCTTCGGGGCCGCGCCGCCGGTAGCGCCAGATGGCGTACACGGTCAGGCCCCCGACGATCAGAAATATACCGGCGCAGATGACCATCGTCAGCACCGCGATCTGCATCAACGTATCGGCCGGACCCGAGTGCGGCTCGAAAATGTTCTGGATCGGACGCATCGGCAGGCTTGAACCCTGCGCCCACGCCGAAGCCCCCTGCGCCAGCCAGAGCAAGGTCACCAAACCTGCCCCGGAGCGGGCCGGGGGCGGTCCACCCGGAAAAAGTTTTCGAAGTTTGCCCTTCTGACACCGCTCCTGACTGACGCCGGTCGACCTGCTCAAGCGCTCTCCCAAAAGGCCCTGGGTATCAACGCAATTCATTCGGCTCGCTCCATGGCTTCGTGGTGTTCTCTTCCTATATTATCGAACCATAAGTTTTTCTAATACTTCTTCGTCCCTTTTTACAGATCGTGGGGGCGGGACGGGGGGAAAACTGCGGACCTAAGTAGATACTGAAAAAGGGATGAACCAGCGCCATTCGTCCAGCTTTTTTTTACGTTACCCTTTTCAATTTTTGACCAGCCCAACTGGTCCCGGTACGCCGGATTTCCCCTTCTGTTCGTTGGAGAGGCCGTTTCCGGCTTATGCAATGAAGGAAGATTTTGCCCGGGGTGCCGCCCTTGCTCCCTCCCGCCGGTTGCGGTAGAGCTTTTGAACCGACGCAATGAACCTAGAATTCAAGTTTGATCCGGACGGTTTGATCCCGGCGATCGTGCGGGAAAGCCGGCCGCCCGGCCGGGTGTTGATGATGGCCTGGATGAACCGCGAAGCCCTCGCGCGCACCCTCGAAACCGGCCTGATGCATTACTGGAGCCGCTCGCGCCGCAAACTGTGGCTCAAAGGCGAAAGCAGCGGCCACACTCAGCGGGTGCAACGCTGGTTTGCCGATTGCGATCGGGATGCCTTATTGTTCGAGGTGGAACAGGTCGCCGGTGCGTGCCATACCGGTTACCGGTCCTGCTTTTTCCAGGAACTGGATCGTGAAGGAAACCCCTTGCCGGTCCGGGAATCCAAGGTGTTTGAGCCGGAGGCTGTGTACCGCTGATGAATCCGCACCCGTTGTACCCGTCGTTTGCGGAGTTTGCCGAACTGGCCAAACAGGGCAACCTGGTCCCCGTCTATACGGAGTTCGTGGCCGATTACGAGACTCCGCTCAGCGTGCTTGAAAAAATCGATGACGGCCGGCGCTCTTTTCTCTTCGAATCGGCCGAACTGAACGACCATGTCGGGCGGTATTCGATCCTGGGCAGCCAGCCGCGGGTCTACTTCGAAAGCCGTGGCGCCGAAATCCTGATTGAAGAAAACGGACGCGAGGAGCGTTTTATCACGAATTCAGACCCGCTGACGGAGGTTAAACGCCTGATGGGACGCTACCGTGCGGTGTCCCTCCCGAATTTGCCGCCTTTTGCAGGGGGCGCCGTCGGCTACATCGGTTTCGATGTGGTCCGTTTCTTTGAGCCGACGGTATCGCCGCCGCCGGCGGATACCCTGCAACTGCCGGATTCGGTGTTCATGATCACCGACAACTTCCTGGTTTTCGATCACCGGTTCCGTCGCCTGAAGATCGTGGCGCTCGCCCTCCTGGAGGATCAGGACCCGGAAACGGCTTACCGGGAGGCGGGGGCGAGGGTTCATGGGATCATCGGCCGGCTGCAGGCGCCGACGTCCAGCCGGTTGATGAACGCCGCACCGATCCCCGCCTCGCTGCAGCCGGTCAGCAACACCACCCGTGAGGAATTTTACGAGATGGTGGAGCGGGCCAAAGAGCATATCCGGGCCGGTGACATCTTCCAGATTGTGCCTTCGCAGCGTTTCGAAGCGCCTTTTCGGGGTGATCCGCTGGCGTTATATCGCGCGCTTCGCTTCGTGAACCCGTCGCCCTACCTGTTCTGCCTGCGTCTGGGCGAGCGTTTCGCGCTGGTCGGAAGTTCACCCGAGGTGCACGTGCGCCTCCAGGGACGGAAAGTGGAGATCCGGCCCCTGGCGGGTACCCGCCGGCGGGGCGCAACTCTGGAGGAAGATCAGAAACTTGCGGAGGAACTCCTGTGCGACCCCAAAGAGCGTGCCGAACACGTCATGCTGGTTGACCTGGCGCGGAACGACGTCGGCCGGATCTGCGATTACGGTTCAGTCAAGGTTTCCGACCTGATGACCATCGAGCGCTACAGCCATGTGATGCACATCGTCTCGCACGTGGCCGGCTGTCTGCAGGAAGGCCGGGACGCCTACGACGTCATGCGCGCCACCTTTCCCGCCGGCACGGTCTCGGGTGCCCCCAAAGTGCGGGCCATGCAGCTCATCAATGAGTTCGAAAAAGCCAAACGCGCCGTCTACTCCGGGGCGATCGGCTATTTCGGTTTCGATGGGAACCTCGATTCCTGTATCGCCCTCCGGACGGTGGTCATGAAAGACGGCATGGCCTACGTGCAAGCCGGCGGCGGCGTGGTTGCGGACTCCACCCCGGAAGGCGAATATCAGGAGAGCGTGAACAAGGCGATGGCCCTGTTCCGGGCCATCGAGCGGGCCCAACAACTGTTATGATGCTGGTTATCGACAATTACGATTCGTTCACTTACAACCTCGTCCAGTATTTCGGGGACTTGGGAGCCAGCATGGCCGTCCGCCGCAACGACGAGATTACGCTGGATGAGGCCCGAAAGTTGGACCCGGAACGCATCTGTTTATCGCCGGGACCTGGAACGCCCCTGGAAACGGGGATCTGTAACGACCTGATCCGTTATTTCGGCCCGCGCGTTCCGATCCTGGGCGTCTGCCTCGGACATCAATGCATCGGGCACGTGTACGGCGGCGAGGTCGTTCGGGCGGACCGGTTGATGCATGGCAAGACCTCCCCCATCCTGCACGAAGGCGATGGCGTGTTCGCCGGGTTGCCGAACCCGTTTGAAGCGACCCGTTACCATTCATTGATCGTCCGGCGTGAAACCCTGCCGCCGGACCTGGAGATCCTGGCCGAAACCTCCGACGGCGAGATTATGGGGCTGCGGCACCGCCGGCACCCTGTCCACGGGGTGCAATTCCACCCGGAGTCAATCCTCACCCACGAGGGTCGGAAGCTCCTGGCCAACTTCCTCGCGATGCGAGGGTGAGGAGTAACTGGTGCCAAGTGCCGAATGAAAGAGCCTCTGCCGTTCCGTTTCATGCGTCCCGATAGGACGACGGCATCCCCGCCTGCTCGGCACCCGCCGCTCCGTACCAACCCGTTCCCCGCTACCCGTTCCCCGCTACCCGCTACCCGTTACCGGTTCCCCGAAGACGCGTTCAAAACACCCGGGGAACCGGGTTTTGACCTCACCGATGCTGACCTCGCGGCCTGATTCCCGGCTTAGCGAGGTCATCGTAACGCCGGCCAACCCGCAAGGCACGATGTGATCAAACCCA
>JAFBAP010000172.1 GCA_019247695.1 Verrucomicrobiota bacterium
TGAAGACCTCGTCCATCTTGATCTTGATGTACTCCACGGGCGAGTCCCCGCCGGCTTTGCGCACCGTGAGCAGGGCGTTATCGTAGTGGGTTCCCGAGGCGCACGCCAGCATGAGCTTGGGCGAGCTGCTGTCAACGTACTTGGTGACGCTGACGTCCTGGACGTTGACTTTGCCGGCCCCGGCGCCGCCGCCGACGTGGGCCGAGCCGGCGTTGCTCATCCCCCAGGACCAGGCCAGCACGTCGATTTCTTTGCTATGCTTTGAATCGCGGGACTCGCCATCGACGGTGGCGATTTTCAGGAACATGTCTACGGCCATAAACTAAGGTCTTTCTTTCCTTCTGTTGCTGCTGAGTTAGGTGCGCCGTTCAGGGTTGCTCGGGTAAGGCACTCCGGACCCGGTGGGGTCGCCTGCGGCGCAAGAGGCCACCCCCGCGAGCCGGAGAAATGGTTGTCAGGCGGTTTGCGGCTTGCTTGTTTACTTGCCGCCTTTGACCGAAGGCAGCTTCGAGACGAGGCGCAGCGAAACGGTGAGACCTTCAAGCTGGTAGTGCGGTCGAAGGTAGAACTTGGAGGAATAATAGCCCGGGTTGCCTTCCACTTCCGAAACCTCAACGTGCGCATCCGCGAGCGGCCGAAGCGCCTTTTGGCTTTCCGACGCCGTGCTGCCGTCAACGCAGAATTTCCGGATCCAATCGTTGAGCCAGCGCTCCATGTCCGAGCGTTCCTTGAACGAACCGATCTTGTCCCGGACCATGCACTTCAGGTAGTGAGCAAAACGGCAGGTCGCAAATAGGTAAGGCAGACGAGCCGCCAGGTTTGCGTTCGCCGTTGCGTCCGGATCATCGTACACGGCCGGCTTTTGCAGCGACTGCGCCCCGATGAACACTGCGTAATCCGTGTTTTTGTAGTGGGAGAGGGGCATGAACCCGTTCTTGGCAAGTTCCGCCTCTCTGCGGTCCGTGATGGCGATTTCGGTCGGACACTTCATGTCGACGCCGCCGTCATCCGTCGGGAACGTGTGCACGGGTAACCCTTCCACCATGCCCCCGCTTTCCGTACCGCGAATCTGCGCGCACCAGCCGTAGAGTTTAAACGCGCGGGTAATGTTGGTGCCCATCGCGTAGGCCGAGTTCGACCAGACGTACTTATTGTGGTCGGCGCCTTCGGTGTCTTCCTCAAAAGCGAACTCGTCGACCGGGTTGGACCGGGCACCGTACGGCATCCGCGACAGAAACCGGGGCATTGCCAGGCCGAGGTACCGGGAATCTTCGGAATCGCGCAGCGAACGCCAGGCGGCGTATTCCGGCGTTTGAAAGATCTTGGTGAGATCGCGCGGGTCGCTCAACTCCCGCCAGGTGTCCATGTTCAGCACGGTCGGTGCAGCCCCGGCGATAAAGGGAGCGTGTGCCGCCGACGCGACCTGCGCCATGCCCGCGAGCAACTCGACGTCCGGAGGGCTATGGTCAAAGGCGTAATCTCCGATCAGGCACCCGTACGGCTGGCCGCCGGGCGATCCGTATTCATCCTCGTAGACCCGCTTGAAGATCGGGCTCTGATCCCACGCGGTGCCTTTGTATTTTTTCAAGGTCCGGCCGAGATCCTTCTTGGAGATGTTCATTACCCGGATCTTGAGCATCTCGTCCGTCTCGGTGTTGCTTACCAGGTGGTACAGACCACGCCAGGTGCCCTCGAGTTGCTTAAAGTCCTCATGGTGAATGATCCGGTTCACCTGTTCGGAGAGTTTCCGGTCCAGTTCGGCGATCAACGACTGGATCGTCGCCAGCACGTCGTCGGATATCACGACCGCGCTGCCCAGGGCCTGTTCGGCCAGGGTTTTAACGGCTTCTTGAACGGCCGTTTTGGCCTGCTCGGTCTTCGGCTTGAATTCCTGGTTCAGGAGCGACTCGAGTTCGGTCGGCTCCAGCGTGGCCGTCGCGGACGCAGCCGCCCCGGCCTGTGGGTTTAGATTATCTTGGGCCATACGATCTGACTCCGGTTAGGCTTGCCCTCCAGCGGGGACATCACTCGGCTTGGGCGCTGATGCCAACGCGTTCAGGAGCGTCGGATCGGCCAGAAGCTTGCGAACCAGGTCTTCTGCGCCGGTCTTGCCGTCCATGTACGTGATCAGGTTACTCAACTGGTTGCGCGCGGTGAGTAACTTGTTTAGCGCTTCCACCTTGCGGGCCACCGCACCGGGCGAAAAGTCGTCCAGACTTTCAAAGGTAAGATCAACGGAGAGGTTGCCCTGGCCCGTCAGCGTGTTCGGAACGCTGAAGGCGACGCGCGGTTTAGCCGCTTTGAGCCGGTCATCGAAATTATCGATATCGATCTCGAGAAATTTGCGCTCGGCCACCGGCGCCAGAGGGTCAGCCGGCTTGCCGGACAGATCCGCCATTACGCCCATCACGAAAGGAATCTCGATCTTTTTTTGCGCCCCGTAGAGTTCCACGTCGTACTCGATCTGCACGCGCGGCGCCCGGTTCCGGGCAATGAATTTCTGACTGCTGGCTTTCGGCATACCGTCAATTTATTGGGTTAGCGGCCGGGATGCGCCTACCCGACCGGGTGAAGGCGCTGGAAGGCGGATCGGAAGATCGATTCAGTTGGATGCCGACCGACCCCCCAGGATCGCCTGGGCACGCTGGGTTGTCACATAAGGATAGGTGTGTGCTGCTAAGCGCCGATCAGGCGTTCCCCGGGCTAGTGGAGGACGGGGACATCTAATTAATGGAAACAATCAAAACCTTTGAAACGTGTCAATGCGAATTCGCAAAGGGGTTTTGTTCGGCGCTGTGAATCCGAAGGGTCGCACTTGCACTTATTCCGGCGTGGGCTCCGGTTCGCCCGTGATCGCCCGGACCTGAGTGGCCGAGTCGGGGGTCAGGTCCGCGATGATCTGCATAAAATCCATCGCCGCCAGCCGGGCCGCCCGCTTCAGGATCAAAGGGACGGGGCTGGAGGGTTCGTATCGTGCATAGTAATGGCAGATCCTATCTAGCAAGCGTAAAACTTCCTCACGGGATCGGATCTCGCCGGTCACGCTGAAAGCGGCCGAAGCCCCGGCCACCGCCGGCCCCAGCTCCCCGGTCTCGCCGGCAGCAACGCCGGCTTCGACCGGCGCGGCAGCCGCCCCGGTTGCCTCGAAGTAGGGGGCAATGCGTTTCTGTATGGCCGCCAGTTCCGAGCTGAGCGCCGACAGGTCGGGTGCGTTGCTCGCACCGACGATGTTGGTAAGATAATCGTCGAGTCCTTTCACCAGCGCCAGCGCCGCGGTCACCGACTGGTAATTGTTCGCCCGAAACTCCGGGCTCGTGTCGCGAAAGGCCCCCTCGATCTGCGCCGGCGTGCGCTGCTCGCCGCCTCCCTCGGCCGCGGTGCCCGATTCTGTCCGCAGGAGATCCGTCAGGCTGAGCCGGCCCAGCTGCATCGAATCCGTCAGGGGCGCCGCTCTGAGCCGCTCCAGCACCCGGTAGGGATCGCCGTACGTCCCGACCGGCGTCGCCAGCGACGCCACGATGTTCATGCGCTGCAACGGATCGTTGTCGTCTGCCGGATCCAGTTGCGGGTGAACCACGGCCCAGAACGTCTCCAGCAAACCCGTCATCACACCGATTCCCCGGTGGAAACCCGGCAAGCCTTCAAGTTCCAGCCACGCCACCGTAAGCATGAGGGCAATCCGTAAATCCTTTGACCGCGAAAAGAGTTCCAACCCGGTCTTCGCGACCTGCTTCCACTCCGGCGGTTCCGCGGCGGAAAATTGGGTTTCCGGCTTTCCGCGGGCCGAGTTCTCGAGTTCCTGGAGGGCAATGTCGTACGAGAGATCCTCGCCGCACGGCGCGTCCTCCGAAATGGGTTGCAGCAGTTCCTCAACGGAGATCATGGGCGAAAGGTAAGATTGCCTGACTAAAAGATCTATTTTCGCTTGTCCAGAGGGAAGTGAAAGGCTCACCGTGCAGCCGTATGGAGGAGTTAACCGGTCCGGCCGATGCCTACAACGAAGTGCTCTACCCCGCACGCTGCATCCAGGAGGCCCATCCGAATCGCCTCGCAACGATTGCTTACCTGCGCGGGCTGCACCCGGCGCCCCTCGACCGGTGCCGGGTACTCGAACTCGGCTGCAATTTCGGCATCAACCTCGCCGCCATGGCGGGCGAATTTCCGGATAGCGAGTTCGTCGGGGTCGACCTGGCCGCCGACCCGATCGCCGCTGGAAAGGAGTTTGCTGCCGGCCTGGGACTCCGAAACCTTTTCCTGCATGCGCGCGACCTCGTAACGGTCAGCCGGGCCGAGTTCGGCCGGTTCGATTACCTCATCGCCCACGGCCTCTATTCCTGGGTGCCCGCCCCGGTCCGGGAGCGTATCCTTGAAATCTGCCAGGAATTGCTGGCGCCGGACGGGGTGGCTTACGTCAGTTACAACGCCTACCCGGGAAATCATCTGCGCGAATTAGTCCGCGGTATGATGCGCTTTCACACTGCCCAATTCAGCGACCCCTCCGACCGCGTCGGGCAGGCCCGGGGCCTGCTTAAATTCGTGGCCGGGGCCCGCCGTGAGCCGGATTATTACCACGTTGCGGTAAAGCATCAGTTCGAGCGCTTATTGAAGGTTGCGGATCCCGTCGTCTTCCACGATGACCTGAGCGCGCAGAATCAACCTTTCTACTTTTATGAGTTCGTAGCCGATGCGGCCCGCCACGGGTTGCGCTACCTCGGCGAAGCCGGCGCGAACGAACTTCCGTCGCAGGAATACGATGCGAGCGTTTTTAACCTGCTGGATAACCTGGAAAACGCGACCGAGGTGGTCCGGGAGCAATACAAAGATTTTGTGCGGGGCTGCGCCTTCCGCAAGACGCTGTTGTGCCGTGAAGAGAAATCGATCGCTCCGGTGAACTTGACCGCACGCGTACCCCACCTTCACGCGGTGTGCGACGCAACCCTGGCGGAACAACGCGACACGGCGCAGGGGCGCCTCTCGGTGTTCCGGCGCCGGGGTGGCGCCGTGGTGGACACCGCGCACCCGCTGATCCGCGCCGCGCTGGAGGTGTTGTGCTCGGAATGGCCTTGCTCCCTCGGCTTTCCTGCCCTGCTGGATCGAGCGACGGCCGAGTTGGCCGGTCCGCAAGGTAACCGGGAATCGGTCACCGCGGAAGAAACCCTGTCCGCCGCCCTGGTGCGCGCGCACCGGGCAGGGTTTCTCACCCTGCACATTCAACCGTATCGCGTCGCCAAGCAGGCCGGTGAACGGCCGGCGGTCAGCCGGCTGGCCCGCTACCAGCTCGAGCGCGGCGATGTGGCCACCAACCAGTTGCACGCCTCTATCCGTTTCCCGGATCTCCTGAGCCGCCGGCTGGTGCTGCTGCTGGACGGAACCCGCGACCGGCGGGCTCTCATCGCCGAGCTGACCCAGGTGGTTTTGCAAGGTGAAGCCGAGCTCTTCGAAAACGAGATCCGAATCACCGCGCCGGACGCAGTCCCGGGCGTGCTGGCAAAAAGGGTAGAACAAGGACTTGCCTCCCTTGCCCGCGAAGCAATGCTGGTCGCCTGAAGAGGCTCGGGGTTCGGTCACACGGCGGGCACAACGGGTGTGGCGGGCACAACGTAAGAGTTCACACGGCGAACACGGCGGAAGCGAGGGGCTATCCGCCGATTTCCACCGTCGGCAGACCCATGACGATCACGCCGCCGTGTGCGGTTTGATCGCCTATACGTGCGGCCGGCAACCCGCCGATAAGCACGGAGGTTGACCCTTTAAGGATGACGTCCGGCGGGCCGACGCAGGTGCACATGTTGGTGACCACCGCCGCAGGCTGGCCGCCAATCAGCACGGTTGGAACTCCCGGCGGCAAGATCGGACCGCCTACATGCGGAATCGGCGGCACACCGGGCGTCTGCATCGGGCACGTATGCATGTCACCAACTCGGGCGGCAGGAGGCATGTTTGTTTTTAAGGCGTTTTGAGCGGGCGCGACAAGGAGAATTCTCTCCCGAACCCGCGAATCGGATTTAGGAGTTCGGTCACACGGTCACACGGCGGGCACAGCGGGTTTGGCGGGCACGACGTAAGAGTTCACACGGTCACACCACGGGCACCACGTAAGAGTTCACACGGCGAACACGGCGAGCCACGGCGAACACGGCGGGAAGAGGAGGAAGAGGAAGAAGGGGAAAGCGTTTGGAGTTCGGAGTTCGGAGTTCGGAGCGGCAGGATGGAGGGTGGGTGCGAGTGTCAAGCTCACAGTTGCCCAGGGTTTCTTTAATCTGTGTCAATCTGTGTAATCTGTGGATGTATTCTCTTTTCTGCGTGCTTCTGCGTGTTCTGCGGATCATTTCGTTTTCCGGCCGGGTGAGCGTGCCCCTCGGGGGAGATCGGACCTGGTTCTACGACGCCTCCGAACCCCGAACTCCGAACTC
>JAFBAP010000173.1 GCA_019247695.1 Verrucomicrobiota bacterium
TGAATCTGCGTAATCTGTGGATCTTTTCTCTTTTCTGCGTGTTCTGCGGATGATTCCTGCCTTCCGCCGTGGTCGCCGTGGTCCGCCGTGTTCGCCGTGTGAACTCTTCCGTGGTGCCCGCCAAACCCGCTGTGCCCGCCGTGTGACGGCGCCCGTCACCTCACCAGTCCCCAATGCCTCGTGAACGGCCAGTAGACGAACAGGCCCCGCCCGACCACGTTCTCCTCCGGCACAAAGCCCCAGTACCGGCTGTCGAGGCTATTGGCGCTGTTGTCACCCAACGCAAAATAGGCGTGTTCGGGTATCTGGACCGTTGAGCCCGGGTTGGCCAGGTACACCATCGAGGGCAGATCAGGCCGGTCGTTGGTGTAACCGGTGTAACCATCCTGCCGCGATTCCACCCGTTTGAAACCTGGTTCCTCGGCCGGGTTGCCGTCGATGAACAGGTTGGGAGCATCGATCCGCAAGGTATCCCCGGGAATGCCCGCCAGCCGTTTGATGTAATGCTGGCTGGTCCCGTCAGGCGCGGGTGGAATTCCGATGATGTTATTCGTCTTGAAAACGAACACATCCGCCCGGTGCGGTCTGGTGAAATTGTACGTGAACCGGTCGACGAACAACTGGTCGCCCAGGTCGGCATAGGCGCGCACAATCGGTTGACCGTGGCGGAAACGCTGTCCCTCCCCCACCCGCAACTGGTAACGGAGAACTTCGGGGGTAATGCCGACCCGGTAAACCTGACCCGACCTCATGACGACGGCCGACCCTTCCCAGAGCATGTTCACCTTGGCCGGCTGGACGGCGACGATCGCATCGTCATCCGTCTGCGAAAGAACGTCCTCGTAGGTTCGTCCGAGCGTGAGAAACTCAAACGCGCGCGCCAGCGGATTTGGAGGGGGACCCGCCATCCGCTTGGCGATTACCCCGTTCAACGTCGGCTGCATCGAGCCCGTCGGGATTTTGAACGGCTGCAGGAAAAAAGCCCGAATCCCGAGGGCCAGGACCACCGCCACCAGGACCAGCTCGACGTTCTCGGTCAGCGACCGGTTCCTGGAAGGTCCTTCCAGTTTTCCAAGACGCTCGATCAGGGGCCGCTCGACCGCCCTCACCTTTTCCGGGGAACGTGCCCCCAGGGCCGCCCGCAGTTCGACCATCTGCCGTTCGACGGCCGCCAGGTCCTCAGGCGCGCTGACGTCTTTGCGGTAACGAATAATCTTGCGGGCAGCCTTCAGCAGAGCGCGGCCTTCCTGAATGTACTTTGGAGTAAACACAACGTCGGCTAGCTGGTCTTCAGGACTTCAATGAAGGCCTCCTGCGGAATGTTGACCCGGCCGATGGCTTTCATCCGTTTCTTGCCTTCCTTCTGCTTTTCCAAAAGCTTGCGCTTCCGGGTGATGTCGCCGCCGTAACATTTGGCGGTCACGTTCTTGCGCAAGGCCGAAACGTTCTCGCGGGCGATAATCTTGCCGCCGATCGCGGCCTGGATGGCAACCTGGAACAACTGCGGCGGAATTACCTCCTTCAGTTTCGCCGCCAGCAGGCGGCCGCGCGCCTCCGCCTTATCGCGATGGACGATGCTCGAGAATGCGTCCACCGGCTCGCCGTTAACCAGCATGTCCAGCTTGACCAGATCGGACGCCCGGTAACCGGCATACTCATAGTCCATCGAACCGTAACCGTGCGTCAGCGATTTGATCTTGTCGTTGAAGTCGACCAGGATCTCGTTGAGCGGCAAGACCGCCGTGAGCATCACCCGCCGGGTATCCAGCGATTCCGTGTGCTGCACCTCGCCCCGCTTCTCCGTGATCAACTGCATCATGTCCCCGATGTTCTCGTTCGGGCACATGACGAAGCACTCCACGGTCGGTTCCTGGATTTCCTCGATCACGCTCGGGTCCGGCAGGAACGACGGATTGTCCACCTCGATCGTCTCGCCGCTGGTCTTCACCACCTGGTAAACCACGCTCGGATAGGTGGCGATGATGTCCATGTTGAACTCGCGCCGGAGCCGTTCCTGGACAATTTCCATGTGTAACAGGCCCAGAAAGCCGCAACGGAAACCGAACCCCAACGCCACCGAGTTTTCCGCCTGATAAGTAAACGCCGAATCGTTGATCTGCAGCTTGCCCATCGCCGTCTTCAGGTGCTCGAAGTCGGCGGTGTTGATCGGATAAATGCCGCTGAACACCATCGGGTGAATTTCCTGAAACCCGGGCAGCGGTTCCGCCGCCGGGCTCCGCTGCTCGGTCAGGGTGTCGCCGATCTTGATCTCCGCGGTGCTCTTGATGTTGGCGATGAAGTAACCGACGTCGCCCGCTCGCAGCCCTTCCTGCGCGAGCGGTTTCGGGGTAAAAATGCCCGTCTCCTTGACCTCATAGCTCTTTGAGGTGCTCATCAGTTTCACTGCCTGGCCCGCGTCCATTGAGCCCGAGAAAACCCGGGCGTACGCCACCACCCCGCGGTAAATGTCGAAAACCGAGTCGAAAATCAGCGCCCGCAACTTGTCGTCCCCGAACGATCTGGGCGGAGGAATGCGCTCGACGATCGCTTCGAGAATACCCTCGATGCCGAGGCCGGTCTTCGCGCTGGCCAGGATCGCTTCCGAACCCGGGATCGCCAGAATATCCTCCAGCTGCTTCTGCACGGTGGGCACGTCCGCGTTCGGCAGATCGATCTTGTTGATTACCGGGACGATCGTCAGTTCCTGCTTGAGCGCCAGGTGGACGTTGGCCACCGTCTGCGCTTCCACCCCCTGGGCCGCGTCGACCACCAGGATCGCCCCCTCGCACGCCGCCAGGCTCCGGGATACTTCGTACGAAAAATCGACGTGACCCGGCGTGTCCAGGAGGTTCAGACGGTACTGGTGGCCGTTCTTCGCCTGGTACTTCATCGTCACCGGGTGCGCCTTGATCGTGATCCCGCGCTCCCGTTCAAGGTCCATGGAATCCAGCAACTGATCCTGCTTGTCCCGCTCCTCAATGGTGCCCGTCGACTCCAGCAAACGATCGGACAAGGTCGTCTTGCCGTGATCGATATGCGCAATGATACAAAAATTCCGCGTGAACTGGCTTTCCATGAAAGGTGAAAGAGACGCAGTATCGTGCACGCGGGTACCGGCGTCAACGCAGCGGGCGCGGGCTGCGCAAGCGTTATTTTCCTTGTGATTTTTTTCACTTGCTCGGGCGCCGCCGGGCCCTAAGCTCCGCGTATGGCCGAAGTTGCTCCTGCTGCCTACGATTCCAAAGTCGAAGGCAATGTTATTTTTTCCCGCTTGGATGCCTGCGTTAACTGGATGCGCAAAAATTCACTTTGGCCTATGCCGATGGGTTTGGCATGCTGCGCCATCGAACTGATGGCCACCGCCTCTGCCCGTTTTGATATCGCCCGTTTCGGGGCCGAAGTGATGCGCTTTTCACCCCGGCAATCCGACGTCATGATCGTCGCCGGCACCGTCACCTACAAGATGGCGTTGGCCGTCAAACGGATCTACGACCAGATGCCGGAGCCGAAATGGGTCATCGCCATGGGTGCCTGCGCTTCCTCCGGGGGCATGTACCGCAGCTACGCCGTGTTGCAAGGCATCGACCAGCTCCTGCCCGTCGATGTTTATGTCAGCGGGTGCCCGCCCCGGCCTGAAGCCTTGCTCGAAGGCTTGATGAAGCTGCAGCGCAAGATCGATACCGAACGCGCGCTGGCCGACCAGAAGCGCGAGCTTCTCGAGGTTTTCTCATGACCATTGCTGACGTCATCGTTGCGTTGGAAAGCCGGTTTCGCATCCTTCAAAAAACTGAGTTCCGTGGCGAAACCAACCTGACCCTGCCTTTGGACCAGATCGAGGCCGTATGCCGGACCTGCAAAGAAGAGCTCGGGTTTAACGTCCTGCTCGACATCTCGAGCGTGGACCATTTCGGTGAGGAACCGCGGTTCGAACTCGTTTACGAACTGTACACCCTCAATCCCGGGCAGCCCGGGCTGCACCTCCGTCTGAAGACAACGGTTTCCGAGGACAACCTCGAAGTGCCGACCGTCAGCCACATCTGGGCGACGGCCAACTGGCACGAGCGGGAGGTCTATGACATGATGGGCATCCAGTTTGCCAACCATCCCGACCTCCGCCGGATACTCATGTGGGACGGCTACCCGTTCTACCCGCTGCGCAAGGATTTCCCCTTGGAGGGCAAAGCGAGCGAGGTGCCAGACGTTGCCTTCTCGCGGCCTGCGCCGTTGGCGGGCGGCCCGTTCGTCACCGTCCCGACCACGGCCGGCACCAAGGACCGCGAACCCCGCGCGCGGCGTCCGGAAGACGGCGAGAGCGTCCCGGGCGGATCGGATTAACCGGCTTGAGCGTCGGTCCGAAAGACGGGAGGTTTGGCGTGGACCTCGAACAGATCGCTCAAATCTCCTGTCCCTACTGCGGCGCGGTGTTCTCGACGTTCATCGACACCTCGCAAGGGGCCTTCTGCACCATCGAAGACTGCCAGGTCTGCTGCCGGCCCATTCAGATCGACATCGAGTGCACCGCCGGAGAAATCACCTCTGTCGACGTCCGGCGGGCCTAGAATCACCGCTCGAAACCAGCGATTTTCCCCCGTCCGCGAAAATCCGCTTGCACCCTCCCCCGAACGCTCCATATTCGCGGTCTCTCCGCCCTGCCCGGGCCCGGCGCTTCGGCGTCAGGCGTTGGGAAGCTGGAGAGATAGCAGGTGCGTACTTTCCCGCGCAGGCGGCTTTGGCGTCCAACCGGCCCCGGCGCGGATTTAGAAGGCTAGGTAGCTCAGTCGGTAGAGCAGAGGACTGAAAATCCTCGTGTCGGCGGTTCGATTCCGCCCCTAGCCACACCCTTTGGAAGTCAACGTCTTACGCAAGCAACGGGGCGTTTTCGCCGCAAAGTGAGAACGGAAGTGAGAACACGTCTGGCGTTATCCACGCCCGTCCGGTTGCGTTCAGACCGCGCTTAAGGCGGCGCGCGCCGGCCACCCCCACCCGCCGTCCGGGGCGCTTCCCGGGTTGCCGCGGTCCGCAACGGTGCGTAAGCCGGCGGTGATGGACTGCAGTCGGAAGGGCTGCAGCCATAGCGTCAGCGGACCGGATTTTCGGGGGCCGTGCCGCGGCATTCTTGGCCCGAGCTCGCGTACGGCGAAGGCCTCGCTTGCTTACCGAAAGCGCGGTTGGGTCGGGCTCGAGGGACTGCAGGGCCTCAAAGGCTATTGAGCACGTCTTCACGCGAACCCCCCTTGTGCCGAGCGACCACTCGCAGGATGTCCGCTAAGGTGCCCACTTTAAGCGCACCGTGCGCCGGCACCGTGACCCGGTGCTTGCTGGGGGTCAGCATTTCGAGCTGCACATGGCTGCCCTCTTGATTCACGACCGCGTAGCCCCAATGGCGACACAGGCAACGGACAAGGTTTGAGCCCGAAAGATCGCGCGGCAGCTTCAAGCCGGTATTCGTACCCGCTCTTCGGCCACTTGGAAATTGACGAAATAATCGTTAGGCTGATCGAAAAAGTGGCCTTGAACCGCCTCAAGCACGTTTTTGCGCACCTCATCCAAGGTTTCACCCTGGGTAAAGATGTCAGCCTGGCGGCACCGGGCATGGTAACCGCCGCCCCCATCCGGCAAAATGTCAAAGGTAAGATGTCGACCCATAGGTTGCGCGGACGTGACACATTCGCACCACAAAGAGCCTACCACGCCGTTGTGACTGAGTCACAACC
>JAFBAP010000174.1 GCA_019247695.1 Verrucomicrobiota bacterium
ATGCTGATCGCCATGACCGGCTGGGGACAAGAAGCGGACCGGGGCAAATCCACGGATGCAGGTTTCGCACGGCATCTGGTCAAGCCGGTGGATCCGGCGACGCTGGAGACGGTGCTGGCTGAGATCGCCGCGAAGGTAACGGGTAACCGGTAACGGGTAACGGGTAACGGGTGTCGAGTTCGGAGTTCGGAGTTCGGAGTTCGGAGTTCGGAGTTCGGAGCGGCATCATGGGCGCCGCCTGCCGGTGTCAAGTCCAGCGTTTGGTATTCTTTTTCTGCGTTCTTCTGCGTGTTCTGCGGACGATTCCGTCTTCCCGCCCTGCTCCACCGCCACCGGGCGATTGGAACCGGCGATACGACGCCTCCGAACCCCGAACTCCGAACTTCTCCGCCTCTTCCCGCCCTGGTCGCCGTGTTCCGCCGTGTTCGCCGTGTGAACTCCGTCGTTGTGCCCGCCAAACACGCTGTGGCCGCAGCAGTTACCTAAGCCTCGATCCAGCGCTTCGCCCGTTCGAGGGCCTTGCTCCATTCCTGGCGCAACCGATTCTTTTCGCTTTCGGCCATGTTCGGCTCAAAGGTCCGGTCGGAGGCCCACTGGGCGGCGATTTCGTCCGGGGACTTGTACATGCCGACCGCCAAGCCGGCCAGGTAAGCCGAACCCAGCGCCGTCGTCTCGGGGTTTTTGGCGCGCACCACCGGGATGCCCAGCAGGTCGGCTTGAAATTGCAGCAGCAGGTTGTTGGCCGAGGCGCCCCCGTCGACGCGCAATTCCTTCAGTTGGATGCCTGAATCGGCCTCCATGGCGAAGAGCAGGTCGGCCACCTGGTAGGCGATACCTTCCAGGGCCGCCCGGGCCACGTGGGCGTTGGTCGCCCCCCGCGTGAGGCCCACGATGGCCCCGCGAGCGTACGCATCCCAGTGCGGCGCACCCAGCCCGGCGAAGGCCGGCACCAGGTAGACCCCGCCGTTGTCGGGCACCTGCGCCGCCAGCGCCTCCACTTCCGACGAGGCGCGGATCAGTTTAAGCCCGTCGCGCAGCCATTGCACCACCGCCCCGGCGATAAAGACACTGCCTTCGAGCGCATAGGTGGTCCGGTCGTTGCGCCGCCAGCCGATCGTCGTGAGGAGCTTGTTCTTGGACGGCACCGCTTCGGTATCCGTGTTCATCAGCAGGAAGCAACCCGTGCCGTAGGTGTTCTTGGCCATGCCCGGCTTATGACACATCTGGCCAAAGAGGGCCGATTGCTGGTCGCCCGCAATCCCGGCGATCGGCACCCCGGCCATCGAGCCGGCCGTCTCGCCGTACACTTCGCTGGAGCTCTTGACCTGCGGTAACACGGAGGCCGGGATGTTGAGGGCCTTGAGCAGTTCCTCATCCCAGCGCCGCGCGTGGATGTCGAACAGCATGGTGCGCGAGGCGTTGGTCTCATCGGTCACGTGTACCCGGCCTTCGGTCAGCTTCCAGATGAGCCAGGTGTCGACGGTGCCGAAGGCCAGTTCACCGCGTTCGGCCCGTTCCCGCGCGCCGGGCACGTTATCCAGCATCCAGGCCAGCTTGGTGCCCGAAAAGTAGGCATCGATGACCAGACCGGTCTTTTGCTGCACGGTTTGGGTCAGGCCCTTGGCCCGCAGTTGGTCGCACATGCCCGCTGTACGGCGATCCTGCCAGACGATCGCGTTGTGGACCGGTTGTCCGGTCCTGCGGTCCCAGACGAGGGTAGTCTCGCGCTGGTTGGTGATGCCGATGGCCGCGATGTCGCCGGCCCGGATCCCGGCCCGGGCGATGGCATCGGCGGCCACGCCGATCTGGGAGGACCAGATCTCGTTTGGATCGTGTTCGACCCAGCCGGGCTGGGGAAAAATCTGGGTGAACTCGAGTTGAGCGACGGCGACCACTTTGCCCGAGGACTCAAGAACGAGTGCGCGGGAACTGGTTGTGCCTTGGTCGAGGGCAAGGAGGTAATCGGGCATGGGGGAAAGAAAAGGTTAGAGATGGTGGGTCGGTATTGCCCAGCATCACTGCCAGGCCCCAGCCCAGGACAATGTTGGTGTAGCCGCCTTTGACGACTTCGCCCGGGATAGTGGGGTCGACGCGGGCAGACAGCACGGCCATAGCCACCGAGCCGCAGCCGAACAGAATCAGCACCGCGGCGCCGAAAAACTGTGCGACGAATTCCTGAACTTCATGAGGAACTAGTTAGTAGGGGATCATGAATTAAGCCACTTCGTGAGCCGTTGAGAGGAACAAGGAGCCGCCTTGCGCTGGTCACTGGGGGGGAATGGCTGTCTGAAAAGGACAGTTAGCGGTCCCTGAACGATGAGTCAAATAAAATGCACGCTTGTTCATTCCTTTGCCCCCAGGGTATGTCCCGAGTTTATTTCCGGCCGCCACCAAGGCATACTTTGCTTCGTCATGACTCGCCCCCGGAACCCTAACGCCCTGGCAGTCAAAGTCGCACGGCTCTGTTACTATCAGGGATTCACCACCGAGCGCATCGCGCAGGAGTTAGGCCTTTCCCGGCCGAAAGTGTCGCGCTTGCGAACTCACGCGCGCCAGGCCGGGCTCATCGAAATTCGGGTTCATGACCCGGAAGCGCAGCCGCAGGAAATCGAGCAAGAGATCCAGGACCGCTTCCACATCCCGGCAGTGAAAGTCGTCACCGTACCGGTTAACTCGGACGAAGATGAGTGGCTGCGGTGTGTTGCGACTTTTGCCGCCAAATACCTGAATCACCTTATCCATTCGGAGATGGTGGCCGGTCTGGCCTGGGGCGCCACCACGGACGCGATCTCCCGCCACCTGACGCCGAAGCGCTGCCTGCACGTCGACATCGTCCAGTTGAACGGATCCGGCAACGTTTACTCGATGAACAATTTCTATATCGGGGATATCTACACGCGGTTTGCGTTAAACTATGGAGGGCGCGCCCACCTGTTTCCGGTTCCGGCTTTCTTTGACCGCCGCGAATCGAAGGAAGCGATGTGACATGAGCGATCGATCAGGCGTTTGTTAGAACTGGCGAGCCGGGCCGACCTGCTGGTTTACAGTGTCGGATCGCCCGATGCCCGGGTTCCCAATTATGTGCATGCCGGTGGATTCCTTGAACCTGAAGACCTCGACGAGTTAAACCGCGCAGGGGTGGTCGGCGACATCGCGACCGTCTTCTACCGGTGCGACGGCACGTATGATCAGGCCCCCCTGAATGCCCGCGCCAGCGGGCCCGGCCTGTCGTTGTTCAAGCGGGCCAAGCGCGCTCTATGCGTCGTGTCCGGTTTGGGCAAAGCCCTCGGGCTGCGCCCGGCCTCGCGGGGCGGTTTGATGAGCGAACTCATCGTGGACGAACCGACTGCCCGGGCCCTGTTGTGGCCGGACAGCCAGGACGATCACACGGCGGCCCCGGAGATCTAAGCGGGCACGGAAGAGAATGCCACGAATGGAAGAGAGTGCCGGGTGTCGGGTGCCGAGTGCCGGGTGAGAGAGACGCTATATCCGTCGTGTGCCCGCCAATCTGTGTAATCTGTGGATGTTTCCGCTTTTCTGCGTTCTCTGCGTGTTCTGCGGATCATTCTGTCTTCCCGCCGTGGCGCCGTGTGACCCGACACTCGACACTCGACACTCGACACTCCCATTTGCGGCATTTTCCTCAGGCCGGTGGAACGTAGCCCTGGGCGACGGTCTTGAATTCCTGCACCGTCTGCTTCTGCCAGCCTTCGTCCCGTTTAAGTTCCCGCGCGATCAGCTCAGCCACCCGTGGGGCGGCTTCAATACTGGCGCGCGCGCCCAGCAGCAAGGCCCGGGTTCGGCGTGCCAGCACATCCTCCACCGTCCGCGCCATCTCGCCGCGCACGGCCCAGACGACCTCAGCCCCGATGTAAGGCAGTTCCGGGTGCAGCTTTTCGGCTAAAGCCGGCTCTTCCCGCACGATTTCCTGAATATCGGCTGCATCCGCCCCATACACGCGCAAGGCAGGTTCGTCGATAGCCTGCTTGGTCCACCCATGGATCTGGAGATGCTCGGTTCTACACGGGCGCTCGTCGAAGCCGGCCATGGTCTCGGCCTGGTCGACGGCGTCCTGGGCCATTTTGCGATAGGTGGTCCACTTGCCGCCCGCGATCGTCAACAGGCCGGCGTTCGAAATCAGAATGGTATGATCGCGCGACAGCGCCGCCGTGCTTTTGGCGTCGCCGACCTTGACCAGCGGCCGCAGCCCCGCATAGACGCTCAGCACGTCGCTGCGGCTGGGCCGCTTGCTGAGATACTTGGCGGCGTTGGTCAGGATGAAGCCGATCTCTTCTTCCATCGGCACCGGTTCCGGCACGATGTGATCGACGCTGATGTCGGTGGTGCCGACCACGACGTGATCGTGCCAGGGCACGGCAAAGAGCACCCGGCCGTCCGGCGTGTGCGGCACCATCACGGCGCTGTTGCCCGGCAGGAAGGTTTTCGGCAGCACCACGTGGGAGCCCTGACTGGCGGCGATGACGGTCCTGGCGTCCGGTTCGTCCATCTTGCGCACCGCATCGGAGAATACTCCGGTGGCGTTGATCACCGCACGGGCCCGAATCCGGTGTTCGACCCCGGTTTCCAGGTCGCGGACCACCGCGCCGACGATCAGGTCGTTTTCTTTGATCAGCTCAACGACGGGCATGTAGTTGACCGCCAAGCCGCCCAGGTCGAAAACGGTTTGGGCCAGGTTGACCGCCAGGCGCGAATCGTCGAATTGCCCGTCGTAGTAAGATACCCCGCCCTGAAGGCCGGCCGGTTCGAGCGTCGGGATCAGCTCGAGGGTTTCGTCCCGCGAAAGTACGTGGGAAGGGCTGAGGCCCAGTTTGCCGGCCAACCGGTCGTAGATCTTCATGCCGATGCCATAAAAGGGGCCTTCCCACCAGCTGTAAATGGGCACGATAAACTCCAGGTGATGGACCAGGTGAGGTGCGTTTTCGCACAACAGGCCGCGTTCGCGCAACGCCTCCAGGACCAGTGAGATGTTGCCCTGTTTGAGATAGCGTACCCCGCCATGCACCAGCTTGGTGCTGCGGCTGGAGGTGCCTTTGGCGAAATCAGACTGCTCAACCAGCAGGGTGCGGTAGCCGCGGGCGGCGGCGTCCACGGCAACCCCCAGACCGGTCGCGCCCCCGCCGATGACGAGGAAATCCCAGGGTTCACGGGTGTTTTGGATCTGGTCCAGTACGGTGTCACGTTTCATGGAGGGACGTTCTTTGTTCTTCTGACTAGGTGACTGGCGGTTTTCCGGCCTGAGAACCTTCAAAATCGCGCAGCCGGCGGCGATTGCATTCCCTCGCTTCGATTATCCTCCGAGGTTCCGATTTGAAGCGCTCCAGGTGCTTTAGCGTGGTTTACCCGACGGTGCCAGTTTGATCCCGTGGGGGGCACCAAACGCAAAACCCGGCTGGGGGAGGGGCTGTTCGCTGTGAAGGCTGATACTGAAAAGTGAACAGTTTGTCAAAAAAATGTATCAACTGTTCAGTAAAGCGCGAGCGCGCCGCATTCTGTAGCCGGCCAGCCACTTGCCAGCGCCGTCCGGCAAACGCATTTTAACTGAAATGGTCCGCATTGGCGGATCGCCCGTAGTTGCCTGATATCCTCACGACTGATCTGATGAAGCCGTCCCGATTACTTGCGTCCTGCCTTTGCACCGCTCTCTTGGGGTGTTCCCACTTCGATACGGTCGACAACCGGGATCACGCCATCGACGTTTATTATCCTAATCCGAACGAGATACAGCTCGCGCAAAACCGGGTGTCCAGGTACCGGCAAAACAACCCGGCGCGGCTGCCGCAGGCGACGCGTTACCTGGCGGTATCGGCCACCAGGGTCCTTTCCTACGAAATTCAGGACCTTTGGCCGAAGCTGATCAACTCCGAGACGACGGCAAGCTTTTTTGCACATGGGAGAAAGCTGACCTATTCCAACCTGGACGCTTACTGCATCATGATTTATGACACGGCGGCCAACCGGTTTGTAAGCGATCGCGGGTTTGTGACGGTAGATCTGCCGCCCCGCGGTTCGGTCGCCCGCTGGGACGGTTACATGGCAAGGTACATCGGGTCTGGATCCTGACGGCCGCCGGGCGAAGATTTAAGCGTTGATGGTTTCAGACTGGGTTCGTTGCCGTGGATTCCTTCACCTATCTCTGGGTCCTGCTCTCAATCGTGCTCGGACTGGCAATCACGCAAGTCCTGCAAGGTTTTCGCGGCCTCATCCTGACCCGGGCGCGGGTGACGCTCTACTGGCCGACCCTGATCTGGGCGGGGCTTGCCCTTCTCATCCCCATTCAGCTGTGGTGGGCCAGTTTTGGCTTCCACATGCGCGCCCGTTGGACCTTCCCGGGGTTCTTCGTCCTCGTCCTGCAGGCGATCAGCACGTACATGGTCGCGGCCCTGGTCTTGCCGGACATCGCCGGCGAAAGGGTTGTCGATTTGCGAGAGCATTATTTTGCGCATCGAAGCTGGTCCTTCGGTGCCCTTGCTGCGTGTCTCGCCTTCAGCGCGGCAAAGGAATTCGCCCTCCGAGGCCATCTGCCCGATCGCGTGAACGGGATATTTCATCTGCTTTTCGGCTTGGTGGCGATAGCCGGCGCGAGCACGCGGCGCGAATGGTTCCACAAACTGGTGGCGCCGGCAGTCGGCGTGCTGTTCCTGCTCTACATCGCCCTGCTGTTCGCGCGGTTGTAGAGCGTAGCGGAGGCTCCTTCCCAGGTGCCTGCCGGCTTTACACCCATCAGACCGTATAAAGGGTCTAGGCCCAACGGGCCGGGAGACGGTTTGATGGCCTGAAGGGCCAATGGAACATAGCCCCGGGTTCAGCCCACCGCCATTTAGTTAAGGCCCGGTGGATGGGGGTGCTTTCGTCCCGGAGGGACGGCTGAGGTTAGGCAGGTACTTCATTGCCTGTGCTGTGCGGGCGTCCCCCAGGGGTTGCGTCCCATCGGGACGCCTGAAGGCGTGCGCCAAATAAGCGGGCGTCAACGGTTGGGGGACGTTCGGGTTTTCGTCGTCGAGGGTCGTGCCGAGTTTGGCCGGCCCCTTGCGAGCAGGAACCCTCCGGGGCAGCGTTTCAGGCGTCCCGACGGGACGCGCTCCCTCTTAAATGCCCCTCTCACAGGCACTAAAGGACCTGCCTAACCTCAGCCGTCCCTCCGGGACGAAAGCACCCCCATCCACCGGGCCTTAACTAAGCGGCGGTGGGCTAAAATCTCGTGTGCCTTCGGGGCGGAAGACGGTCGCCGGGCCACCCCGGCGCGGGCCTTTGCTTTACCGCAAGCGTTGAAGGGCCGGGGGTCGATCCTCCCGTTGCGTTCTTCCGGGGCTAAAACCGGCTCAACGCTCCTGAGAATGAGTTCAGGTTTTCGCGAGGACGCTCAGTGCCTCCCGGATCAGGAGCACAAAACGGTGCGGGTCCCGAGCCGAGCGTCCGACGAAAAGCCCGTCGACGCCCGTCCCGGCCACAAGTTCCCGGCAATTGCCGGGCCCGACGCTGCCTCCGTAAAGGACAGGGACTTCGCGGCCGGCGCCACCCCACGACCGCTCGAGCGCCTGCCGGATCAAGTCGACGCAAGCGGCAACCTGGTCTCCGGACGGTGAACCTTTCGCGGCTTCTCCGATCGCCCAAACCGGTTCGTAGGCGACGATCAGTTTGCCTGGCGCAGCCGGGGTGACGCCGTCCAGCGCAATCCCTATTTGCCGCGAAAACGTTTCACCGAGCATCACGGCGCTCATGCCGGGCTCGGAATCCCCGACGCAGAGAACCGCATAAAATCCGTCCTCAAACGCCCTTTTCAGTTTGCGGTTGATGATTTCGTCCGATTCGCCAAAAAGCGAACGCCGTTCGGCGTGTCCTACCATCACGATCGTGGCGCCTTCCTGCTTCAGCAATGCCGTCGAGAGTTCGCCGGTAAATTCACCTTCCGGGGCCCAATGAAAGTTCTGAGCACCAATGAGAAGGTTGCTGCCGGCAGCTTCTGAAGCCATGTCCCGGATGAGGGTGGCGGGCGGTAGGATAAAAAGTTGCGTTTCCCCGAGCTGGGGCAGGGAGGCGGCGACGACGCGAGCGTACGTGCGCGCCTCCTCGCGACCCAGGTTTCGCATCTTCCAATTGGTACCGAAAGTCAGCATCATGGTAACCGGCGAAGACTGCCCGTCTGCGCTGTGAACCGCACCCTGGCGGGACGCGTGAGAACCTAACCTTTCGGCAAGTGATTGGCCAGCCCGCGCAGAAACACGGAAACCGACGTGGCGCCGGGATCTCGACCCGCGGCCGCCCTCTCGCCGAGCGTTCGGGCGCGGCCGAAGCGCGGCAGCAAACCGGCGGTCGACTGAGCACCGTGTTCGGCCGCCGCGGCAGTCTGCGCCAAGGCTGAGTCAAGGGCCGCTGACGCTTGAGTCGCCTGCTCCAAGGCGGCAATGGCAGGCACGACCGCGTCGAGCATCGTTTTGTCGCCAGGTTGAGCCTTGGTTTTTTGTTTCAGGGCTTCCAGACCGCTCTTGAGGAAGCCGAACAGCGTTTGAGCGTCCAGCACCTGCGAGGCGGCGCACGCCTTTGCCCCTTGGAAAAATACCCCGAAAAGAACCCCGGAGGCGCCTCCCATGCTCTTCATCATCGCGCGACCCGCCAACGTGAAGACGTCATTAACGCTGCCGAGGTCAGCTCCGCGCAATGCATCGGTTGCCGCTTTCGCTCCACGCGCGATGGTCGTGCCGTGGTCGCCGTCCCCCAGCGCCCGGTCCAGTTCATTAAGCTCATCACGCCTGGCCGCGATATCCTCCAGCGCATGCATGACCAGTGAACGGGTTTGTTCAATATTTAAGCTCATCTCAGCTCTCCGCGGAGTTTAGCGCTGCACGTCAGGATTTGGTGAAGCAAAATGACCGGCATGGGGCCGCCAGCAACCCCTCGAGTTCATCGTCGAGTTGGCTGATCGTAATCGAAAATCCCGCCATATCCAGCGACGTCGCGAATTGGCCCGCGGCCTGGTAAGCAACCGGAACAGAATGGGTATCGAGAAATTTCCGGACATGGCCCGAGATGGCCAGTAACTCCAGCACCGTCGTGCTCCCCAGCCCGTTGATCATGACCGCCGCACGCGTCAGGGGAAGCTTGGTTTGCTCAAAGTCAGCCACCAGCATCTCCAGCATCTGCGGCACCAGCTCTTCAGCCGGTTGGTGCGCGGAGCGCCGGACGCCCATCTCGCCATGCAGGCCCATGCCGATCTCAATTTCTCCTTCCGGAAGCTCAAACATCGGTTGGCCGGTATCGACGGCCGTGGCCGCCCGGGACGCCACCCCTAACGAGCGGGTATGGAGGTTGATCTTTTCGCCGATTCGAACCACGTCGGTAAACGACAGGCCGCGATCGGCTGCCGCCGAAATGACTTTGATGACGAAGATGTCGCCGGCGATTCCACGCCGGTCCTCCAACTGCGGGACCTGAGCGGAAGCGATGTCGTCGTGGACCCGGACCTCAGCTACCTGAAGGCCGTTTTCCTTCGCTTCGTCGGCGGCCACGCTGAAATTCAGCACGTCCCCGGAATAATTCCCGTAGACCAGGACCACTCCTTCATCCGGCTTGACCGCCTCAATTACCGCGGAGATCGCATCCGGCGCGGGTGCCGCAAACACCTGGCCCGCAACCGCACCGTCAGCCAGCCCGGGGCCGGAAATCCCCAGAAAGAGCGGTTCGTGCCCGCTGCCCCCTCCGACCACAATCCTGACTTTGCGGTTTGCATTTTCAGGACAGACTACCGCAAGGTGCGTTCCGACCCGTTGCAGGGGGACTCCGGTGTAGGCAAGGATCCCCGATAATGCGTGTTCGATGGCCGTTTCTGGATCGTGGGTGAAGTAGCGCATTTGATGGTCCGGGTACCGGTTTTTGAGTAAGGTAAAACTTACTTACTGGATCACTGGATTGTATACCCGCCATCGATCACGAGGTTTGCACCATTGATCATGGCGGCCGCTTCGCTTGCGAGAAAGAGGGCGCAAGCGGCGATTTCTTCCGGGTAGGCAAACCGGCCGGCCGGAATCTTTTTCTTCATCTGGTCACCGACTTCGCCTGCCCACGCCTTCTTGCCGAGTTCCGTCAGAACCACCGTCGGCGAGATGGCGTTCACCTGGACGTTATGTTTAGCCCATTCGAGGGCGAGGACCTTCGTCATGCTGATGATCGCGGCTTTACTCGCGCAGTAGGCCGAATGGCGCTCCAGGGCAATCACGCCGGCTTGCGACGCCAGGTTGACGATTTTCCCGCCGCCGCGCCGGATCATTTCCGCGCCGATGCGTTGCGCCAGGAAGAATGGCGCCTTCAAGTTCAGGTTCATCGTTTTATCCCAGTGAGCTTCCGGAGTTTCGAGCGCCGGATCGAGCAAAGCGACGCCGGCGTTGTTAACCAGGATGTCGATGGCCCCGAACCTCGAGAGGCCCTCGCCAACGGCGCGTTCCCGCTCGGCGGGTTGGGTAACGTCCGTCATGACGGTCGCAACTCGCTGCGGATCCGGCGCGAGTTGCCGCCCAACCTCGGCAATGCCCGGATTGAAGTCGATGAGAATGAGATTTGCCCCCTTCTCATAAAACAGGGTGGCGATCGCGTGCCCGATGCCGCCGGCCGCGCCCGTGATGAACGCCGTCTTACCCTGTAACCTGAAGTCCTTGTCGTAGCCGGTGAATAATTCCATGCGTGGGCAAACGGTGAATGCGATTGCGCGGTTAACGTTAAACGATGAAACCCCTCTGCCGTAACCCGAAAGACGGCAACCGGACACACCGGGCAGTCAGCTCCGTTTGGAGGAAAACGCGGCCGGCCTCGGTCCGGCTGCCGCTTTTCGGGGGGTGACCATGGTTGTATGGACACAATCCGAAGGCTTCAGGTTCGTCAAGTCGTTTGATTCGGAGACGCTGATTGCGGGCCGTGATTTTCGGCCGGGATCGCAACGGTCATTGCGCAAAAACCGGGCCGGCTGACCGAATAATCGTGATCCGTGCCTTTCGCCGGACTTCATTTGAAATTAAGCTACGGGCGTATGGAAGCCCTGGTACTTGAACGCAAAGGTGAACTGTCGATCCGCGACATTGATCTGCCGAGTGAAGTGGGTCCTCACGATGTTAAGATCGCCATTGATACCGTCGGCATTTGCGGCAGCGACGTGCATTATTACGAATACGGAAAAATCGGTCCTTTCGTCGTCAATGAACCGATGGTGCTGGGTCACGAAGCCGCGGGCACGGTGGTGGAGGCCGGCAGGCAGGTGAAACACCTGAAGCCGGGCGACCGGGTCTGCATGGAACCGGGCATCCCGGACCCGAACAGCCGGGCAGCGCGCCTTGGCATCTATAACCTGGACCCGGCGGTGCGTTTCTGGGCGACCCCGCCGGTGCACGGGTGTCTGACTCCGTACGTGGTGCATCCGGCCGCTTACACGTTCAAGCTGCCTGACAACGTGAGTTTCGCCGAAGGAGCCATGGTTGAGCCGCTGGCTGTAGGCATGCACGCGGCCGTCAAGGCGAAGATCAAGCCGGGCGATCTGGCGGTCGTCATGGGTGCCGGCCCGATCGGGGTGGTGACTGCGCTGTCGGCGTTGGCCGGTGGTTGCAGCCAGGTTGTGCTTACGGACGTGCAACAGCCCAAGCTGGACCTGGCAGCCAAGCTCGGCCCGATCCGGCCCGTTAACGTCGCCAAAGAAAATGTACGCCAGGTTGTCGATGAACTGACGGATGGGTGGGGGGCCGAACTGGTGTTCGAAGCGACGGGCGCACCGGCAGCCATCCAAAAGGTGCATGACCCGTTGGCCCCGGGGGGAAGGATTGTCCTGGTGGGCATGCCGATCAAACCGGTGGAGGTCGACATTGTCTCGTTGCAGGCCAAAGAGGCGTCGATCGAGACGGTGTTCCGGTACGCGCACGTCTACCCGCGTGCGCTCGCCCTGATGGGTTCGGGTAAGATTAACCTTAAACCGCTCATCAGCCGTACCTTTGAGTTTCGCGAGAGCGTGGCAGCGTTTGATTTCGCGCTTAAAATGCCGCCCGACTGCGTGAAGGCGCAGATCCGCGTAAGCGCCGGGACGTAACCCGCGGATAAAACAGAACATCCGCAGAACACACTCACACAGCGGGCACAGCGAGGGTGGCGGGCACGGTCACAGAAGTTCACACGGTCACACGGCGGGCACGGCGATCGGGCGGGCACCACGTAAGAGTTCACACGGCGAACACGGCGGACCACGGCGACCACGGCGGAAAGAGGGGAAGGAGTTCGGAGTTCGGAGTTCGGAGTTCGGAGTTCGGAGTTCGGAGTTCGGAGTTCGGAGTTCGGAGTTCGGAGTTCGGAGTTCGGAGCGGCAGCATGGGCGCCGCCTGTCGGTGTCAAGTCCCGCAGCTGGGATTC
>JAFBAP010000175.1 GCA_019247695.1 Verrucomicrobiota bacterium
GTGCTGGCTGAGATCGCCGCGAAGGTAAGGGGTAACCGGTAACGGGTAACGGGTAACGGGTGACGAGTTCGGAGTTCGGAGTTCGGAGTTCGGAGTTCGGAGTTCGGAGTTCGGAGCGGCATCATGGGCGCCGCCTGCCGGTGTCAAGCTCCGGTTTCGTGGATCTTTTTCTGCGTTCTTCTGCGTGTTCTGCGGATAATTCTCTGTATTCCCGCGCCGCCTGAGCCCGGTGACGCCTTTGCCTCAAACGCATAATAAAACATTAATATATAGTGTTGTACAGATGCCTGCATCCGGTATGCTCGTCCGGTGCCAGAGCCGCCGCCGTCACCCCGGGCGAGAGTCCGCCTGCCGTGCCTGGGCCTGTTTCTCGCCCTCGCCGCCGGCGTCTGCGCCGCCGAGGGCCGGCCTGACTTTTGGCCGCTCTGGGCCGGGGCGTTTCTCACCGCCGGCATTCTGAACGCGTGCCGCCGGCGTACCGGGTCCCTGTTAGCCGCCGCGTTCTGCTTTAGTGCTTTCTGGGCTGGAGTGCGCACGGAAGACGACGAGGGTTACCGGTTCGCGCGTTATCTGGATGCCCGCAGGGATGTGCACCTGATCCGGTGCCGAATCCAGACTGAACCTTCATTAACCGAGTGGCGCGGACACCCCGAACAGCGTTTCACCGGCCGCGTGATCCTCCTGGATGGAATGGCCACCGGCTTCGGCGCCCTGTTCAACCTTCGGGGAAATGACCTTCATCAAGGCGATTCCCTCGAGTTGTCCGGCCGGTTCTCACGTCCGGAGCGGCCGCTCAACCCCGGTGAGATGGATTGGTGCGAGTATTATGCCCGCCGGCACCTCTTTCTCCGGTTTTCTGCGGAGGGCCAGCCAATGCGCCTCGCCACCGGGCCCGCCTGGTCGCTCCAACGGTTCGCCCGCCAATTCCGCCAAAGCCTTGAAGCCCGCCTGATTACCGGGATCGAAGACGACGCCGAAACCTGCCAACTCATGCGCGGAATCATGTTCGGCAACCGTATGGGTATGGCACCGGAACTCGTCGACCTCTTGGAAAGGACCGGAACCCTGCACCTTTTTGTGGTGGACGGCTTGAAGGTGACGTTTATCGCCGGCCTCTGCTGGACCCTTACTCGCGTCATGCGCGCCGGACGCCGCCTCGCCTCGCTGGCCGTTTGTTTGCTCCTGTCCGGTTACGGCCTGCTCACGGGGTTCACCGTATCCGGCGTAAGGGCGGGCGGCATGTGTTTCCTGCTGATTATCGGGGCCGGCCTGGAACGCCCGGGAGCGGTCCTCAACGGCCTGGGGGCGATCGGCTCTTTGCTGATCCTGGCGGATCCGCCGTGCGTGTTTGCGACCGGGTTCCAGCTCTCGTTTGTGGTCGTTGCGGCCGTTCTGGTCGCGGTGCGCCCGCTCAGCCGCTGGCTGGAGCGCCCGTTTGCGCTCGATCCGTTCGTGCCGCCATCATTGGTAAGCGCCTGGCGGCGTTCGCTGCAGCACGCCATTCGGCACGTGTGCGATCTTGTTGCCGTCTCTGCCGTCTGCTGGCTCGCGTCCCTCCCCATTCTTGTCTGGCAGTTTCACCGGTTTTCTCTCAGCGGGCTCGCCCTGAACGTGGTGGCTGTCCCGATCGGTTCGCTCATGCTGGCCACCGGCGCGGCCTCAATCTGCCTCGGCTTCGGTTGGATCACGCTCGGCGGCTACCTGAACAATTGTAATTGGCTGCTCGCAAAGATCTTTTTGGGCATCCTGCGGTCCTCGATGTTGCTGCCGTACGATGCCGTCAATGTCGCCGTGGTGCCTCGACCCGAGTTCGAATGCACCCTGCTTGCCACCGGGCGGGAACCGGTTTTTCACCTGCATGCCGGAGGCCGGGACTGGCTGTTGAATGCGGGCAGCCCCACCCGCTGGCGATCGATCGTCGTGCCGTACCTCAGGTTCTCCGGGGTGAATTCCCTGGCCGGCGTTTTCCTGGCGGAGTCGCCCGGCGGGGAGTTAAGCCAGGCCACGAGTCTCCGTAATGAATTTCATAACCACAACGTCCTCTGCCTTTCCGCTGAACCGCCGCTCCGGGATGGAGGTTCCCCGGCAGGTGCCGAGCCGGTGGATGCGTCCGGTCCCGCCTCTTTTCCGCCGGGTTTGCAACTTGGCCTGGAGGTGGCTTCCGGCAAGGTTGTTTATTCCGGCCAAAAGGCGCACATAAGCTGGATCGTTCTGAAGCTGGCCGCTTTTCGCGTGGGCTGGGCGGCCTCGATGTCGCGAGTTGCTTTGCGCAACCCGCCAGCCGCCCTGGACGTGTTGGTATTACCGCGCGCCGGCGGGATACCCGGCGCTCAGACCGTTACCGCTACAAATGCGCGCCTGGTGATTTCATTGGAAGGGCGGGGGATGGCGGGCAACTCACCCGGTGTACCCGTTTGGTTTCTGTCCAGAACCGGGGCGATCTCGTTGCGGCCGGCTGGTTCGCAGTTGCTCATCCGGGCGTACACCGGTGATCAGTTTGCCTTGAGCAGCCGTAACCGGTAGATCGGCAGCTGCTTGAGGGCGAACAGATCTTCAAAGTCGGTGCTCGGGTAATCGTCGCCGGCCCACTCGGCAAGCTCAAAGAGCGTTTGGGGAACGAGCGTCCTGATGCTGGCAAAATAGTCGGCGTGATCCGTCTTGATCCAAAGTTCGCCGCCTGGCTGGAGCGCCAGGTGTACCGCTTCGAAAAACGCGTGGTCGACCACCCGGCGCCGATGGTGCCGGCGTTTAGGCCAGGGGTCAGGAAAGGAAAGGTGGAAACGCCGGATCGAACCGGGCGGCAACAGGTACCGCACCGTGTAATCGATTTCGAAACGGAGAACCTTCAGGTTTTGCAGCCCTAATTTCCACGCGCGCCGCCGCGTTTTGCGTACCCGGCCGAGCAACCTTTCCACCCCGAGAAAATTACGGTCCGGGTACCGTTGCGAGGCCCCGATCAAAAACTGCCCGGGACCGGAGCCAAGGTCGACCTCGACCGGCTGCGGCCGCATAAAGATTTCACCGAGCGGGATCGGCGTCAGAACGTTACTCGGGAAGATCTCGAAGGCTGCGTCGGGCGCCCGTTCGTCGGTGAAGATTTGCACAGAACCGCGATGGTAACCGGCCCTTCAGTTGCGCGCAAAGAAAGGGTTATGCTCCTTTTCTTCGCAGACGGTCGACATCGGCCCATGCCCGGGCGCAAGTACGGTGTCGTCGGGCAAGGTCAGGATTTTTTCCAGGTTATTGCGGAGTGCCTGCTCGTAGTGATTCGGCGCACCGCCCATCGAGCCGGCAAACAAAGAGTCGCCCACCACCGCCACCGGCGCTTCCAATCCCTCAACCACATAAGTGATGCCGCCCGGTGAATGCCCGTTGGTGAGCAAGGCGCGTACTTTCAGCCGGCCAACGTCGAATTGAGCCCCCTCCCGAACCGGTTCGGTCTGGGGGAGCGGCTCGCCTGCCGGTGCGCTGACCGGTGCGCCCGTTTCTTTGACGATTTCATCGAGCGCAGCCACATGGTCATGGTGCGTGTGGGTGAGGAAGACCCGCCTGGCCTGAAGACCTTCCGATCTGACGAAATCCAGAAGCTGCGTGGCATCGGCTCCCGTGTCGAAAACGGCGGCTTCCCGGCTTTCGGGGTCGAACACCACGTAGGCATTCACCGTCATATCGAGCAGTTCGGAATTGAATTGGGCTAACCCGTCCAGCTTGACCTCGGCCGGCCGCCATCCCTGATCGTAAGAATCGAGCAATGCGCCCGGCGCCAGCCGCAACGTTGCGGCCACGGTGTTGACGCGATCCCGAGGACCTCGATTGGACTTCAGGGCCTTCAGGTCTTCCGGGGTAAGCCCGGCCTGGGCCGCCAAGGTTGTATCGTCGATGCCTAAGCCGCGTTGCGCTTTCCCGACGATGTCTTCAAAACGATCTTCCAGCGGTATGCTCATCCTGACAGGCCGGTTTAACTGACCACCCTTGACGCTTCAACGCTCAACTGAACGCTCCAGCGTCCAGACTTGCCCGTCCTCCACTCGGCGCACAATCACCTGCTCCGGCCGGATGTCGATGACCTTGTATGTGTGCGCCGGGTCGTCCGGGATCTTGAATTCCTGATCCAAACCGACCTGGATGGTTTCTCCTTGCGGCGGAAACCTGAGGGTCACAAACGACCCCTTCTCACGCGCCGGGATGCCCTTGATCAATGAAAGCGTCTCGCCCGTCGTCGCCTGGCGCAGCTTCACGCGCGAGGCGTCCACCGGGTTCCCGTCCTTATCGCTGACGTTGCGGGTTTCAACGCCGATGACCTCGTAATTGAGGCCCGGAAGCTGATCACCGACGCTCACCGTGAATTGCCCGCCGTCGCGGCTTCGGAGGTGCGCTTTCCTTCCCTGCACATCCGTCAAGGTCACCGGAAGAAAGTTTTCATGAATTTCCGTCACCGTGACCACGTTGCGCAACGAAGGGCGCCCGCCGGGCGTGTTCCCGGCCGGACTGCCGTTGGCAAGCCTGCCAGGGCTGCGACCGGGCCCGGCTTCAGAAAGCAGTTCCTGGTCCGCAATGTCGGCGATTTCATTCGATGCGACTGCCTGGGTATTGTTATTATTGCCCTGGGCGGGCGACGTTTTCGGCTTTTGATCCGCCGCCAGCGGTGGCGCGTCCCGCAACATCGTGGTGACCTCGGCAAACCCCTGCGCATTGGCGAGAGACTCCGCCGTTTCGCCCGTCCGATCCGTCAACGCCGGGTCAGCACCGGCATCAAGCAGCATTTTGACGATTTCCTTGTTGCCTTTGCTTGCCGCCAGCATCAGTGGGGTGCGACGGTCTTCCGAGCGGGCGTCAGCTTCCGCGCCGTTATCGAGCAAAGTTTTCACCGCGTCCTTGAAGCCGAGCAGGGAAGCTACCAAAAGCCCCCGGCCGAGTCCCTGGCGGTCGCGTTCAGCCAGGAGTTGCACGCACGTTACGTTGTTCCGGTAGACCGCCTTGAGCAAGGCGGTCCACCCATTATGGTCCTTGGCGGCCGGGTTGGCCCTACGGTCCAGCAGCCATTGCAGAATGTCTGCATGATTATTCTCGGCGGCAGCCATCAGCGGCGTCTGCCCTGATTTCCCGGCGGCATTCGGATCAGCATTATGATCCAGGAGGAATTTGACGGCCGCCATCCGGCCGTGCGCCGCGGCCGCAATCAGCGCCGTAATGCCGTCGGAATTCAGCGCATTCGGGTCGATGCCGGCCTCAAGGAATAAACCCAACGCCTTCATGTCACCCAATCCCGCGGATCGCACGTAATCCTCAGTGGTAAACTTGAGGTTCAACCGTTGCAGGTCTTGGATCACCTCATTCTTCGAGCGGGAGCAGCCTGCAATCAGCACGCAGCCGACCAGGCACAGGACGGCGGTCCAACGATTGGTCATGGCAACTACTCCCACATGCGTGACTGGGTTCAGGTTTGCGTGCGATCTGCGATCCTAAGGCATCAATCAAAAATTTGCTCGGAGCCGTCCTGACCCACCTGCCGGCGGAGCCGGAAAATGTGGGCGGGCCGCTCGTGCGGGTTCAGCATCACGAAATTCCTGCGGCCACGCCAAAGGAACCGTTCCCCCGTAAGCAGATCGTGAAGCTGATAGGTCTCGTTTTCACCTAACCCAAACAGGTCGAGCGGAACCGAGGCGAACCCACTTTGAGGATTGTATGGATCGACTGTCACAAAGACCAGAATAATGTTGTCCAGACCCACGGTGGCCTTCGAATAAAACAGGATCTGATCGTTATCGAACGGGTGAAATCTGAGGTTTTCGTACTCGTGCAGGGCACGGTTCTCGCGCCTGATCTCGTTAAGCTTGGTGATGTACCCTTTGATGTTGCCGGGCGCATTCCAGTCCCGCTCCTTGAACTGGTATTTTTCAGAATTCAGGTATTCCTCTTTGCCCGGGACCGGGACGTTTTCGCAAAGCTCAAACCCGCTGTAAATGCCGTATACGGTGCTGAGGGTGGTGGCCAGCACGGCGCGAATCAGGAAGCCGGGCCGTCCGCCGGTCTGGAGGTAGGCGGGCAGGATGTCGGGCGTGTTGGGGAAGAAGTTGCCCCGGAAATAGTAACGCATGTCCGTCTGCGTCAGTTCCGTCAGGTATTCGGTGAGCTCCCACTTGGTGTTACGCCAGGTGAAGTAGGTGTACGACTGCGTGAACCCGACCTTGGCCAGCGACTTCATCATCTTGGGCCGCGTAAAGGCTTCCGATAAAAAGATCGCGTCAGGGTAATCGCGCTGGATCTCGCCGATGAGCCATTCCCAGAAGTGGATCGGTTTGGTGTGCGGATTATCCACGCGGAAAATGCGGACCTTGTGTTCGCACCAGAACCGGATGACGTCATACATCTCGTTCCACAGGTTCCGCCAGTCGGCGTTGTAAAAATTCAGCGGGTAAACGTCCTCGTACTTTTTCGGCGGGTTCTCGGCGTATTTGATGGTGCCGTCGGGGCGATGATAAAACCAATCCGGGTGATCCTTTACATACGGGTGATCCGGTGAACAGTTGATCGCGAAATCCAGCGCCACCTCCATGCCGCGCTTTTGGATTTCGCCGACCAGCCAATCGAAATCGTCCAGCGTACCCAGTTCGGGCTCGACGGCTTTATGGCCGCCGTACTGGCTGCCGATCGCATAGGGCACCCCGGGTTCACCCGGTTCACTCGTCACGGAATTGTTTCTGCCCTTGCGTTTGGTGAATCCGATCGGATGAACCGGCGGAAAATAGATGACGTCGAACCCCATCGCGCGCGCATCGTCCACCCGCGGCAGGCAGGTCCGGAACTTTGAACCCGAGTCCGGTTTGCCCTCGGCAGAACGCGGGAAAAACTCGTACCAGGCTGCAAAGAGCGCCCGGGGCCGGTCCACCGTAACCTTAAGGTAGGGACGGTATTCGGTTCCGAGGGTGCGGTCGGGCCAGGCGGTCATTAGACCGACGAAGGACTCATCGTTGGCGACCGTCGCGCCTTCCTGGACATCCCCGTTGCGTAGCCGGACAGCAAATCCCTCGAGCGTGGCCCGGTCTTCCGGCGTGGTGGCCCGCTGCGCCGTGTGTTCCGCCAGGAGCGCTCCCTCCTCCAATTCAGTCCGCAGGTCCTTCAGGCCTGCCCCAAACTTCTTCAGGTATTCCGTCCGCCACGTGCCGAACTCGTCTTGCCAGGCTTCAATCGTCAGATCGTAAGGCCGGTTCTCCGTGAATAAACAAGTGGCGGTCCACCGGTCATTTTCACCTGGGATCATGGGCGTTTCGAACCACGCCTCCTGACCCTGAGGCCGCCACTTAAGAACGGCCGCGGTGACATCGTGACCCTCTTTAAGGATGTCCGCGGAGATCGTGAGGGATTCGCCGGCTACCCTCTTCACGGGGTAACGGCCGCCTTCGATGCTCGGCTGGATGTTCTCGATCACTACGGTCGGCGGCAACCGATCCAATTTGTCTTTGGGTGTGCTCACAAGCTTTGCTCGGGTTTAGGTTGGGTGTGGGGCTGGGGCTGGGGCTGGGGATGAAGCGGGGTGGGGGACACTCGAGGAGTCGGGCGCTAAACTCCGCCAGGAAACTAAAGCCTTCAATCTGAGACGCAACCTCCTGCAGGTTGCGCAACGCGGGATGAATGTGGCGCAGAAATTCCGGTTTGCCGCGCAGAAGCCCGATCGTGCCGTAAGCACCAAGGGCTTGCAGCAGACGCTGAACCGCGCATCGCCGGAATAGATCGGTAAACTCGTCGAGGCCGGACGGCGCCGACGCCCGCACATGATAGTAGCGCAGCAGTTCGGCCCGCTCCTCCGCCGTTAAGGTTACGTACGGATCGTAGAGGAGTGAAGCCAGGTCGTAAGCCGCCAGGCCGCTTCGCATCCCTTGGAAATCGATCAGGTACGATTCCCCTTCCCAGATGAGAATGTTCTGCGATTGCAGGTCGCGATGAATCAGTTGGGGTGAATGACTGCAGAGCTGAGCCGGCAGGCGCGCCAGGGCCGGGGCCGTCGCCAGTTCCCGGAGCTGTCCGGAAGGAATGCCGAAGCAGCGGCTGAAACAGTTTTCAAACCCGTAGTTTTGTTCCCAGCGGTAGAGGCCCTCGTCAAAGCCGGGCACCAACCCTAGCCCTTTAGTAGCGCGCAGGGGAACGGCGTGCAGAGCAGCTACCTGGTCCAAAACGTTCTCGTAGAGACCCTGGCGGACCGGCCACGGGTGGTGACGGTAATGCCACAGGTCCGTGTTGCCGAGGTCCTGCATCCAGATCAGGCCTTCAGCCGGGTCGTGATGGTAGATGAACGGCGCCTTGATTCCGGTATCCTCAAGGAAGTTCGCGATGGCGACGAAACGCGCGTTCTCGGATTTTTGCGGGTCGTACTTAACGAGAATAAGCGAATATTCTTCGCTCATCGCGATCCGGTAATACTTACGGTCCGAGCCGCCCTTTTCCAGAGAAGCGACTTCAACCGCGTACTGTTTGTACCGGGGGAACCGCCCCCGCGTTTCACTGATAAGGTGCTCGAGGCTCATGAACAAAAATCCTGGCTGAGGAACGTGCCGGGTCCGACTGCCTGACCGGCGACGACGCAGCCCTCGAGACGGGTGCCGGGCGCCACTCGGGAGCGTGGCCAGACGATCGTGTCGTGCAGCACGGCCCCGGGTCCCACCTGCGCGCCAGGCGCCACCCAGGTCGCCCCCGTTGCCGCATAGCGCCCGTCCCCGGTCACCTCCTCCGGAGCCCACCATGGTTCCGGGGTGAACGCCGGCTGCCAGGCCGCGGTGACAAGCAACCGGTGCAAGGCCAGGTAGTCGCGGCGGGTGCCCACATTGAACCAGCCGCCGCCGTTCAACACCACCCCGCCGAGCCGGCCGCCCCGCCTCAGGCAATCCAGCAACATCGTAACCAGCGGCCGCGGGCCCGATTCATACGGCCGCAACACTTCCCCATTGAGAATCGCGGCGTTGGCGTAATCCACCCGTTCGGGTGCCGGCCGCCCCAGAGCCGATTGCAGATCGACCACCTGCCCGGTGGCCGGATCAAAGGCCACCTGCGCGGCCAGACCCGTGTCTCGCAGAGCGAGGGTCACGGCATTGTTATCCCGGTAATGCGCTTCAACCACGGCGCCAAGATCGATGTCTGTAACCACGTCCCCGCTGTGCACCAATACCGGCTCACCCGCAAACCAATCCCGCGCGTTTACCAGCGCCCCACCGGTTTCCAGCAGTTCCGGCTCGTGAAAAATCCGCAGGTCGGATCCGGGACCAAGCAGCTTGGGAAGGCAAGCCTGGAACGCGGAAACGGAGTGATGCGCGTTAACGGCAAAGTCTCTGACGCCAAGCTGTTCCAGGTGTTGAAGCGCAAAACCAACGATCGGACGGCCCAGAACCGGTAGCAGCGGCTTCGGCCGCACCCGCGTCAGGGGAAGCAGCCGCGTTCCCAGACCTGCCGCCAGGATAAATGCCTTTTCGATGCGCGCCGTCATGCTCAGGGAAAAGTGGCACGCTAGCGCGTATCCCGGCCGCAAGGCAAGGCTCGGTCACACGGCGGCCGCAGCGGGCGTGGCGGGCACAACGACTGAGTTCACACGGCGAACACGGCGAACCACGGCGACCACGGCGGGAAGAGGAAAGAGAAAGAGTTCGGAGCTCGGAGTTCGGAGCGGCAGCATGGGAGTTAGGTGCGAGTGCCAACCATAGGGTTGCCGCCATGTCCTCTTAATCTGTGTAATCTGTGTTAATCTGTGGATGTTTACTCTTTTCTGCGTTCTTCTGCGTGTTCTGCGGATGATTCCTGCCTTCCCGCCGTGGTCGCCGTGTTCCGCTGTGTGACCGGTGGAAGGTGCCGCTAATGGCTCAGCGTTTGTGGCATTCTCCCGGCACCCGGCACCCGACACCCTCTTACATTTGTGGCATTCTCTGCCGTGGCGTTTATAAATGGCGGGGGGCGATCGACTGATGAAATCAATCCTGTTTTCCGGTTGCCGGTTTTTCACCGTGACGGCGCTGCCGGGGCGAAACCCGGTCTGGGGACCTGATTCGGGTCACCTCATCTTTGCCTGCAGCTCCGGACTTTACTTTACATGCTGGATACGGTCGGCAATCGTGAGACTCGCAGCATGGGAGACCTGGGACGAACCTCGGAACTGGCAGATTCCGCCGTTGGAAATGCCAAAACTGCAGCGCCGCGTCACCTGATTTGTGATATCCGGCTTTCATCCTTGCCCGCCTTGTTCTGAAAACCAGAACGGCCCCCGGGCAATTTATCACGCTTGGCGAACGTTGGCAGAAACACGCTTTGATCAGGTGCCGGCCGCACCACACAGGGACCCCTGAATCCATGGAGGATGCATCGCTGCCCGATGACGAGACGCTTGTGCGCCGGACCCAGAGCGGCGACACCAGAGCCTTCGATACGCTCTGGCAGAAGTACAGCCCCCGTATTTATTCGCTCGTCTACAACATGACGTCCAACCACGAGGACGCCAATGACCTGCTGCTCGAAATTTTTTCCAAGGCCTACCGATCGATCAACGGTTTTCGCGGCCGGTCGAGCTTTTACACCTGGATTCACGCCATCGCAGTCAATATGACGATCAACTTCGTCAAAAAACGCGGCCGCCGCGTCCAGATGAGCCTCGACGATATGGACACCAACGTGCAGAATGACAAGGATTTCCTCGAGTTGACGGCCACGAACACGCCTTTGCGCGAGGTGGACCTCTCAGAGTTGCAAAAGAGATTGAACGAAGCCATGCAGAAACTGTCTGTAGAGCACAGAGCAGTTGTGACGATGTTCGATATCCAAGGCATGCCGCACGCTGAAATCGCCCGGATTCTGGGCGTACCTGAGGCGACGGTTCGTTCACGGCTGTTCTACGCACATAGGCAGTTGCAGAATTATCTCGAAGAGTTTAGAAAGAAATGATGCTCGACGAACAGCAGGTACAGCAGCTTCTTCGGCTTAAGCGGTTCGAGCAACCTCCCCCTGGATATTTCGACCAGGCGCTGCACGAATTCCATCGGCGTCAACGCGCAGAACTGCTTCGGCGGTCCGCATTTCGTATTTGGTGGGAGCGCACCGCGTCAGGCCTATTCACCCTTCGCGTCCCGAACTATGCCTATGGAGGCGCCTTCGCCATCTTTTGCGTTATGGCAACGCTCGTCGGCTCAGGCGTGTTTAACTTGCCCCCAGAACCCGAACTGGCGTCGAGCCCGGCCGTGGGTACGGTCTCGTTTGGCGCCAGTACGGTTGCCGGCCGGCTCACGCTTAACCACAAATTTGAATGGGCCGATCTTGAGCGCGCCGCCCGCCTGCGACTCGCGCCTTCCATCGCTCCATCAAGTACCAGTCTTCCCCGCTATGTGCTCGATGGACGCCGTCCGGTGAGCACCGAAGCTTCCTTTAACTTCTGAATGGTAAGGCATGTCGTCCAGGCCTTGGTTCATTTCGGCCCCGTGTGTGTTGGCATCAGCCGGCGGTGGAATGGTTGAAGGGGGCGATTCGCTGGCGTGATGCTTAACCAGGCTGCCTACCGCTCCCACCCTGTTCCCGGACGGGCGGCTGCAATCGAGGTGATCGAATGCCCAGGGGTGATGCCCCGGTTGTCGCGGATGGCTGGTGTATTGCTGCTTTTGCTCAGCACGGCCGGCTTTGCCCGTTCGCAGGATACGCTGGCTTCCATCTCGGCCGACGTTCAACGTATCTACGAGAGCGCTAAAGGCGCGGTGGTTCGGATCGAGTCGGAGGACGATTTCGGCAAGCTCGCCGGGACCGGGTTTCTCATTGATCCGAACGGCACCATCTACACGGCGTACGACGTCGGGGGCGAGTCGCGCGATATCACCGTCGAGTTCGGATCCAAGCGTTACCCCGGCCATCGTCTGGTTGCGGATGCCAAAAGCGGGGTGGCCATCCTGAAAGTCGATGCCAATACGCCCTGGATCCCGCTGGGTAACTCGGATGAATTGAAGCTGGCCTCACCCATCGTTTCCATCGGCTATCCGCTTGACCTGCCGGCCACCCCCAGTTTCGGCCTGATCGGTGGGTTCGACCTGAAGTATTTGAACCGTTATTTTTCAACGACGCTCGTGCGCGCCAATTTGCCGGTGCAAAAGGGCGAAGCGGGGTCGCCCATCCTCAACCTGAAAGGGCAGGCGGTGGGGATCCTGATCCGCAGCATCGGTAACGAATCGGCCTGTTACGCCCTGCCGATGAAGGCTGCCGAGAAAATCCGGGCCGACTACGTCCGTTACGGTGCGGTCCGTCCCGGTTGGCTGGGAGTGTCCGTGCGCGAACGCGATTACGCCATCAAGGATTCCAAGGTCGAGGTTTCCAGCTTGGAAGAACATTCGCCCGCGGAAAATTCGGGGCTCCGGGTGGGTGATACCCTGCTGCAGGTCGGTCAGGTAAAAGTCCGAATCGCGCCCGATGCGTTGAACGTGGCGTTTTTCCTGACCGTCGGAGACCGGGTGCCGGTGACCGTAGTGCGTGACGGCAAAGACCTGACTTTCAAGCTCACGGTCGCAGACATGCCGGCGTCGCCGAACCAGGCACCCTCCATGCTGATACCCGGGTTGCCCTCAGAATTGCGTAGCCCGGCCGAGTTTCCGAGTTACCCCTGATCCACCCGGGTCGCCAGCTCCGGCAGGGGGGCGTGCGCCCCGGTAGCTCCGGCGTGAGGCCCGCAACTTTTCCTCGCGCCGCCTCCCGGACCCCACCCTTCCCGGGTGACGTGCCGCAGATCCTATGGAATTACGGTAAATAATTATTGGTGGCAATCTTGTTCACTCCGTCTAAGGTTCGGCGTTTAAGGCATGCCTAATACTGAGTCCGAGCGTGTGGAGCTCTCCTTTGAGGCCGCAATCGAAAAGTTGGAAAAGATCGTCGAGCAAATGGAGTCGGCCAAACTCCCTCTCGAAGATCTGCTCGTACGGTACGAAGAAGGCATCCGGTTGGTGGCCGTCTGTAACGACAGGCTTACGGCCGCTGAAAACCGGATCGAAATGCTGAACCGCGAAGCCACGCAAAAAACCGCTCCGGCGGAATCTGTAAAGGCCAAGGACGCCGTCAAGGCGATCAAAAATCAAGACGATCATGAAATCAGTCTCTTCTAATCCCACCCGAGGCCGAATCCTCGACACCATCAACGGTCCGAGCGACCTGAAGCGGCTGGACGAAGCGCGGTTGCATGAGCTCGCGCAGGAGATCCGCGACGAGCTGATTACCGTCCTGTCCCAAACCGGTGGGCACCTTGGGCCTAATCTCGGGGTCGTGGAGCTTACGATCGCGTTACACCGGGTTTTCGACACCCCGATCGACAAATTCGTGTTCGATGTCAGCCACCAAGGGTATGTCCATAAGTTATTGACCGGTCGCCGCGACCGTTTCGACACGATCCGCCAGCATCAGGGCCTGAACGGATTTCTCTTGCGCACCGAGAGCGAGCACGACTGCTACGGCGCAGGTCACGCCGGAACGGCCCTCTCCGCGGCGCTCGGCATGGCCGTGGCCCGCGACCGTCGCGGTTCCAAGGAAAACGTCATCGTTGTGGCGGGCGACGCCGCTTTTACCTGCGGCACCAGCTACGAGGCACTCAATAACGTCGCCGATAACACCAAAAAGTTCATCGTCGTCCTTAACGACAATGAATGGTCGATCGCCAAAAACGTCGGCGCCATCGCCAATTACCTGAACAAAATCGTGACCAGCGACGCCTACAGCCACCTGCACGAAAAGGCTGAAAGGTTCGTCGAAATGATTGGTGGCCGTTTCGCCCACCAGCTCGTTACCAAGGTCGAGGAGGGCGTCAAACACCTGGTGCTGCCCAGCGTTATCTTCGAGGAGCTCGGTTTGCGCTATTTCGGGCCGATCGACGGGCACGACATCGAGCTGCTGATCCAGACCTTCGAATTCCTTAAACGCCAGAACGAACCCGTTCTCCTGCACATCATCACCCAAAAGGGTAAAGGTTACGCACCCGCCATCGCCAAGCCGGACAAGTTTCACGGCCTGGGCAAGTTCAAGCTGGAAACCGGCGAGACGGCTGCCGCCAGCACGCCGACCTACTCCGAGCTCCTCGGGCAGACGCTGGCCAAATTTGCCGATACCAATAACCGCATTATGGCGATTACCGCCGCCATGCCTTCCGGCACCGGTTTGTTCCACTTTGCCGCCAAGCATCCGGATAAATATTTCGACGTCGGCATCGCTGAAGAACACGCCGCGCTTTTTGCCTGCGGTCTGGCCACGCAGGGGTTCCTGCCCTTCCTGACGATCTACTCGACATTCATGCAGCGCGCCTACGACATGATCATTCATGACATCTCGCTGCAAAACCTGAACGTGGCGCTTTGCATGGATCGTGCCGGGCTGTCCGCGGATGATGGTCCGACCCATCACGGGCTCTTTGATATCGGTTACCTGCGCCACGTGCCCAACGTGGTGCACATGCAGCCGAAGGATGAAGATGAATTCGTCGATATGCTCTGGACGATGACCAATTACCGCCAGGGGCCCATCGCGATCCGTTACCCCCGCGGCGCCGGTACCGGCGCCAAACCGAAACCGCAGCCGCGCCTGCTCGAAATCGGGAAGGCTGAGGTCGTCCAGCACGGGCGTGACGTTGCGCTGTTCGGCCTGGGAAACATGTTCGCGTTGGCCGAAGAAACCGCAAAATTGCTCCAGGCCGAAGGTTACTCCGTCGCCCTGATCAATCCCCGGTGGATCAAGCCGATTGACACCGGCACGCTTGAGTTTTTCGCCCAGAGCGTCGACGTGATCTGCACTTTCGAAGATCACGTTTTACATAACGGGTTCGGCTGCGCCGTCATGGAGCACCTCAACGAGGCGAATATCTCGACCCCGGTGGTTCGGATCGGTTGGCCCGACCAGTTCATCGAGCACGGCGCCATACCGATTCTGCGCAAGAAATACGGGCTGACGAGTGAAGCGGCGATCGAGAAGCTCAAGGTTCACCTCAAACGGAGGCGCCAGGTAAAGACCTCAAAGTCGGCCGCTTAGACTGGAACGGAAAACCGGTTTTTCCGCCACCATCCCAAGACCCGGCGGCGCCGCGTGCCGTCTGAAACGGACGCCGCTTTCACGTTTCCGCCGGGCTGGGGGTAACCGCCTCTGTTGACATGGCCGCCGCGATCGTCGCAGAAGGGCTCACCAAGACGTACCGGACCTACCGTAAACGCGAAGGACTCGCCGGCGCTTTGCGCGGGTTGTTCTCGCGCGAGTACGAGGAGGTTCATGCCGCTCGTAGCGTCTCTTTTTCGATTGAGGAAGGGGAACTCGTAGGGTTCCTCGGCCCGAACGGGGCCGGCAAAACCACCGTGCTGAAGATGCTGTCCGGGCTCCTCGTGCCTTCGGCCGGGACCGCCCGGGTGCTTGGGTTTGTGCCGTGGCAGCGCAAAACGCCGTTCAAACGCCTGTTCAGCTTGATTCTAGGGCAGAAAAACGCCCTGTGGTGGGATCTGCCCGCGCGTGAGTCCCTCGAATTGAACCGTGCGATCTACCAGATCCCTGAAAGACAATACCGGGCCACGGTCGACGAACTTGTCGATTTGCTCGATGTCCGCGACAAGCTCGGCACCATGGTGCGCGAACTCAGCCTCGGCGAACGCATGAAGATGGAGCTGATTTCGGCCCTGTTGCACCAGCCGAAAGTACTGTTCCTGGATGAGCCCACGATCGGTCTGGACGTGATCAGCCAGCAGAAGGTGCGCGATTTCTTGCGGTTCTATAACGAAAAGAACCGGATCTCAACCATCCTCACCAGCCATTACATGCAGGATATCGAAGAGCTCTGCCGGCGAGTCATTATCATCGACCACGGCCAGGTCTTCTTCGACGGCGCTTTTGCCGATATCCTGGAGCGGTACGGTGGGGCTAAATACCTTCGGTTTACCTTCGATGCGCCGCCGAAACGGTTGCCGGCCGGCTTGGCGCGCGCTTCCGGAGCGCCCCCCAATGAGCTTAAATTCAAGGTCCCGCGCGAACAGGTCGCGAATGTCTGCCGCGAGATCCTGGCGGACAATGCCGTCCGCGATTTCAGCGTGGAGGAAGAACCGATCGAGGAAATCGTCCGCCAGCTTTTCCGCGAGCACGCAGAAAGGAGTTTGGGGTTCGGGATTCGGAGTTCGGCGTTCGGAGAAGTCGTAGACCCCGGTCCGATCCTTCCGCAGACCGCGCCGGCACACAGCGCCACGGCGGAACCCGGCGACCACGGCGGGAAGATTGAATTATCCTCAGAACGCGGAGACAACGCAGACAAGGAGTCCGGGAAACCGGCACTTGACGCCGGCCTTTGGGACCGATGATGCCGCTCCCTACCCGTTACTCGTTACCGGTTCTCCGTGCCGCGCTCAGCTTCTTCCGTTGATCCGCTTTTCTCGCCTCGCCCATATCAAACGCGCTGGCGGAGAGACCTCCTGAATCATATACCTTTTAACGCGGAGAACGCGATGTGCGACGTTTTTATTTCCTACTCATCCGATGCGAGACCTTGGGCTGAAAGGCTGTCCGAGTCTCTGGAACGTAAAGGGATATCAACCTGGACGGACTTCAAAAACCTTGCGCCTGCTCAGCGGTGGGTTGAAGAACTTCAGGATGCCTTAGATAAGGCCAGGTACTTTGTCATCCTTGTAGGGCCCGAGAAGCGCGTTGGATCGCAGCAGGATCGAGAATGGCAGGGCGCCTTGAAAGGTATTTGGACCGATCCCAACAAGCGTATCATTCCTGTGCTTGTCGGCGATGCCACGCTCCCTTCGTTTTTGAACGACTGGCTATCCGTTCGAATGCACCCGGGCAAACCGGAATCCTCCTGGATTGATGAGGTATGCGAGACAATCCGTGAGACCGGCCCGGAAGAGTCAAGTAAGGTGACGAAACGAACGGCACGCCCGGACAAGGCGCTCCGACATCGCTTGGCAAAGATTGAAAGGGCAGCAAAACAGCTGAAGTCCGGCCAGGAAAAGTAGCGATGGGCGCGGAGCGCAGGCGGGAACACTTCGGCACTGGTGCGTTGAGCCTCAATCCCGCGACCTCAGTGTTTCTGAATTGCCCTTATGATCTCGAATACCGGTCGAATTTTGATGCGGCCGTGTTGACCGTGATCTGCTGCGGATTCATGCCGAGATGTGCTTTGGAGAGCGGTACCGTAGCCGAGCATAGAATGGATCGGATCATCGGCCCCATTTTCGAATCAAAGTACTCAATACACGACCGATCCCGCTGTAAAGGAGAAGGGGACGCCAACCTGGCGCGCTTTAACATGCCACTCGAACTTGGCATCGCAATGGCGCGTCGGCACCAGATGAGGCGCAAGGCCCAAAGGCATGATTGGCTTGCCATCGTACCTGCGGAACACGAATACGCTCGTTTCATTTCGGACGTGGCTGGATTCGATCTCATGCGCTACGATGGCTCCAAAGAGGGCTTGGTCTCCGCCATCATGCCGTCGTTGGCCACCCGATGGGAGGCGAAAGGCACGCTGAAGTCCGAGCACGTGCTCAAGGCTCTTCCTGGGTTTGAGCAGGAAATGCGGACGTTGCGAGAAGAGTGGCGGAATCAGCCACCGTGGGCCGACATCGTCCTCGCGGCGCTCGAGATTGTTAAGCGCATTGCGTGATAGCCCCGGTACCCCTGGTGTACCCGTTACCCGTTACCCGTTACCCGTTACTCGTTACTCGTTACTCGTTACCGGTTCTCCGTGCCGCCCTCCACTCGGCCGCACCGCCCAGCCAGAGACGCATCGGCACCATTTCTGAACGCTGAAAACTGTGGCGCTCGAAAAACCGCACGGACTCTTCGGTGTTGACGCGATCGGTCAAGAGGGTAATCCGCAGAAAGTCTTTCTGCCTGGCAAAGTTGATGGCGTACTCCAGTAATTGACCGCCGAACCCTTGCCGTCGGAAACTGCGGTGCACCACCAGGTCCTCGAGCAGGATCACGAACCCGCCTTCCGCGGTGCTGATGGTAAAAAGCAGATTGATCATCCCGATGATCTGCTGCGCGCCCCGCAACACAAAAATTCGGCCCCGGTTGGGTTGTTCGAGAATGAGGCGCAGCCCGCGCATCTGGGTATTGTAGTCGGGCCGGAAATCCGGTTCCTGCGCAAACAACTCTACCAGCAGCTCCGTTAAGGCAGGAAGATCCTCCAGCGTGGCGGCTTCGATGCGGGTTAACGGATCCATGAAGCCGCGCATCATGGCAGAAACCGGCAGGCTTCGGAAAGCATTTTCCTGGGCGTTGGACGTCATCGGAGGTGAGGGGTAGAGCGAGCGACGATTTTCTACACTTGAGCCTGGTCGACGGGAGGTATAGGACACAAAGCTGAATGATCTGGCTCGGGATTTTGCTGCTTAGTTACCTCCTCGGCTCGATCCCGAGCGGCTACCTCGTGGCAAAGTCGCAAGGGATTGACATCCGGCAGCACGGCAGCGGGAACATCGGCGCCACCAATGTGCTGCGAGTCATGGGCAAGAAGTGGGGCTACCTCGTTTTCGCGTGCGATGCGATGAAAGGATTTCTCGCCGTCAAACTGGCGGCCCAATTGGCCGGCGCGGGGCACGCCAATGCGGCCTTGGGTGCGGTTCTGGGCGCCATCGGCTGCATTCTCGGCCACAACTACACGGTCTGGCTCCGGTTCAAAGGCGGCAAAGGCATCGCCACTTCCGCCGGCGTTCTGCTCGGCCTGTTTCCGCTAACGGTCATTCTGACGGTGTTGATCATCTGGCTCGTGGTTTTTTTGGTTGGCCGCTACGTCTCCCTCGCCTCCATCTGCGCCGCACTCTCTCTTCCGGTTGCCGTCTTTCTGCTGGTGACCCATGCGGGGATCGATTTCTGGATGCGGTTCTGGTTTTCTGTGCTCATCAGTGCACTCGCGGTGTGGCGGCACCGCGGCAACCTGGCGCGGCTTGCCAAGGGTACCGAGTCCCGGTTTACCCGTAGATGACTGCACCGGTTGCAGAACCAATTCAGGTCCGTCGGGTATAACATGGCGCGGATCACGTGTTTGGGAGCCGGAGGGTGGGGAACCGCTCTGGCGTTGCTGGCAAACCAGAACGGGCATGAAGTCACGCTCTGGTGCCGCCGTCCCGGCTTTGCCGGCCAGTTGCGCCGGGAACGCGTAAATGAGATTTACCTGCCCGGCGTCCCTTTACCCTCCGGGCTCGACATGACGTCCGACCTGGATTCGGCCGTGGCCCGGGCAGAAGTCGTGATCTGGGCGGTGCCATCCTCCGGCCTCCGAGAGGTCGCGGCGGAGATCCATACCCGCCGCGCCTTACCGGCTGCGGCCGTGTTTGTCTCGACCGTGAAAGGCATCGAATCCGGTACCGACCTGCGCATGAGCCAGGTCCTCGGCCAGATCTTTCCGGCTCACCCCGCCACGGTCCTGTCCGGGCCGAACCACGCCGAAGAAGTGGCCCGCGGTGTCCCGTCGGCGACCGTCCTGGCCGGACCCGCCGGCCTGGCCCGGCGCCTGCAGCAGATGCTCGCCAGTGACCGGTTCCGCATTTACACCAGTTCCGACCTGCCCGGCGTCGAACTGGGCGGCGCCTTGAAAAACATCTTTGCCCTCGCCGCCGGCATGAGTGACGGACTCGGTTTCGGCGACAATTCCAAAGCCGCTCTCGTCACCCGCGCCCTCGCCGAGATGGTCCGGCTCGGCACCGTCCTGGGTGGACGGCGCGAGACGTTTTACGGCCTCAGCGGGATGGGTGACCTGACCGTCACCGCCTTCAGCCGGCACAGCCGCAACCGCCGGGTCGGCGAGCGGCTCGCCCAGGGTGAGACTCTGGGCGCCGTCACGCAGAGCATGCGCATGGTCGCCGAAGGCGTCAACACGACCCGCGCCGCCCTGGCCCTCGCTCAACGCCACCGCATCGACGCTCCGATTACCCAAGGGGTGCACTCCGTGTTGTACGAAGGGGAGCGCGTCGGCCATGCCCTGCAAAGGCTGCTCGAACGCGGTTTGCGTTCCGAAGAAGAATAAATAAAGAAATTCCACAAACGCCACAAGCTGCACTCCGCCGCGCACGGGCGCCCGGAAAAATCCGGACAAGCCCGGACCTCCTGCGCGTAAAAGGGTTGATCCTTGCCTGCGGGGCGGCCGCAATTTTTTGTACCCGTGCTTCACCAGCCGTCCCTTCTCCGCCGTTTTTCCGGAATTCATAACGTTTCCCTCGAATGGTATCCAGGTTGGTGTTCTCCGGTTCGGCCCGGCTCTTCGCGTTGTGAAAGTTGTGGCATTTATCCGCCCCGTCATAAAATCGTTACAATATTACACCGCGCCAAAATTAGGGTTGCTATTTCACGAACAGTTTCCTAACTCCGTTGCGTTGAGAGGAAGTTCCGCGGGTCACCTCCGCCCCGGCTTGCCTCCGGGTTGAACAGGATCATTTGCATGAACAAAGGTCGTCCACGACGCGCTTGGAATCGAAACCAGGCAGGCCTGACATTGGTGGAACTGCTGGTGGTGCTTGCCATCATCGGAACCCTTGCCGGGATTGTCTACCCTGCCATCGTCGATTCGTTTCAAAAAAGCCAGGCTGCCATGGCGGCGCAACGCATCGACGCGGTGGAGAAGGCCAAGGTGCAATTTCGCCTGGATAATCCCAACGCCACCACGGCTCAGTTCGGCGACCTTCAGCCTTACCTGGTACAGTTGGGACAACCCTTGAGCAGCCTGGCGGCTCTGAATGAGGGCACCGGCGGTACGATTAACATCGGTGATCTGGTTAATACCGCCTATTTTGTCCAGTCAGGCTCGAACGCGAAATTCACGCAGTTGCTGGCCAAGTATCACGTGCCGCTCAGCAGTAAACCCGAAGGCGACGCTGCCGCGACGGCGGCGTCAGGTTCGTCCAACCCTTAGGCGCCCGGAGCCTTTTCTGCCACGGAGGGATGCCATGCCGCGTTACGAGGTGATCACGCAGACGCGCAAGCACGCGCCATACACCCGTACCCTCGCAGAGGCCTCGTCCCTCGCTGAATTGAATGCCCGGCTGATTAACCTGAACAAGCCCATCGTCCAGGTGATCGAGCCGGTTCCAACCGGCCAAAAGGCCGGCAAAATTCGCGTTGGCCTGCGGGCGCGATTGCTTTTCCTGCAGCAGTTGGAAACGTGTGCCTACCTCGGAGTCGACCTGCGGGCCGCCCTTGGAATGTGCCTCGACAGTACCTCCCGCAAAAGCCGCAGCGATCGCCGGTTGCGCGCCGTGCTCACGGAACTGCACACCCATCTCTCGCGCGGCGCCTCGTTCTCGCGAGCTGCCGGCGCGTACCCGGAAGTCTTTGACCAGGTCTCCGTCGGGCTCCTCTCCGCCGGCGAGGAAGGTGGCACCTTCCCGGAGTCGCTGACGAACGTCCGGCGGATCTGGGCGCGCAACGAGGAGTTACGTCACCGGTTGAGCACGATGCTGGTCTACCCGCTCGTGGTGCTCGCCGCGGCGGTCGGCGTCGTCTGGTTGCTCATTACCCGGGTAGTCCCGCAGTTCGTCGCCGTGCTTTCCGAAATGAAGGTGGACCTTCCCTGGCCTACCCGGATGCTGGTTGCAATCTCACAGTTTGTACGGGATGACCCCTGGCTGGTCGGGGGCGCCGCACTGCTGATGATCGCAGGCCTCATGCGCCTTCCCGCCCTGGTCAGAAAGCAACCCAGACTGCACGGGCTCATCCTTCGCCTGCCCGTATTGGGCAAGCTGAACCTCCTGCTGCTCCGCGCGAACTTCTGCCGGACCTTTGCCCAGCTCAAAACCGCCCGGGCCAAAACCACCCACGCCCTCCTGCTCTGCCGTGACCTCAGCTGGAATTTTGAGTACCGCGCGGCCGTGGCTCGCGCCCTCGTACGGGTGCAGCGCGGGGAGGGCTTATCCCGGGCCTTGGCTGATGAAGCGGACATGTTCGGAGACATGATCGCCAACGGAATCAACTTCATGGAAGTTTCCGGGGCGGGTAGCGAAGGGCTGAACCGCCTGACGGAATTGCTCGAACGGGAACTGGACGGCCAGATCAACGTGATGCGACAGGTGCTGGATCCGCTGCTCATCCTTTTCCTCGGGGGTGTTATCGGCGGGATCGTCTTTGCCACGTTCCTTCCAGCCCTCCGGATTTTGCAAAACATCTGATTCAATATTTTTTTCTGTTATTTTATTTTGTTGAAGGCTAACACTGGGGCACCGCGATGGGTTATTCCTTGGTTCATTTCCTGCGCCATTTTCCTTGGAAGTACTACCTGTGTGGAGGGTTATTCCGGGCGAATGAACCGATCATCGCCGTGATCCTGTCCCCGGCCCAATCGCCTGCACTGGTCACCCGCGGGCGGCATGCACTCTGGTACGAGAATGACGTTGCCGTGATGCCTGACCGGCCGCCTTCACCCGAGTCCGGACTGGAGGCCGGACTTTGCCCAGGACGCAGCTTCAGCGCAAGGCTGCTGGCTCGAGGCCGCGCCAAGAACCCTGCGCGTTACGTGTTGCTGCCCGAACTGGCCGTAAACGATTTCTACTGCAACGTGCACAGGGTCGACGGCCTGCGCGAGAGCAGTACCGAGGTGCTGCTGGAAAGTTTGCAGGAGGATCCGCGCCAGGTTTTCGGAGCGTGGGATGAACCGCGGGCCTTTCGCTGGGCTATCCTCTCCACCGATTTGGAGTTGCCGCACGGGTCCCTCGACCGGCCCCACTCCCAGGTTATGATCGTGGGTTTGCCGGCCGAATACTGCGAGCGCGTGGAGATCTGGGCTGAACGGCAGAAAGCCTCGCTCGCGGCAATCATACCGCCCGTCCTGGCGTGTTTGAAATGGTTCTTGGAAACGCTGGCGCCCGTTGCGGAGCCTTGCGTGCTCATGGTGGAACTGGCTCAGGTGACGGTTCTTGCCGTTCTGATGGAGGGCCGGGTCATCCTCTTGCGCCAATACGCGACTGAAGTGGATTACCTGTTCGAAGATCTGAGCGAGCGCGTGCGTGAGTTCGCCGTCGCACCCGGCCGCATCTACCTCTGGAGTCTGGGTCCACCCAAACTCCAATTGCCGGATCATTTTTCAGCCACCCGAGTCACTGCGGAGATCATGCGTGAAGCGTCCGGCGGCGTTTTTTTACACCGGAAAATGGGCGACACGAAAACCGAAACTGAGGAACCGGCGGCCTACCTGTTACACTGGGCTGCCCGACATGTAGCGTGAAAAACCTGTTTGTCTCTCCGGAACGCGTCGCCGTGCAGAACTATCGCACCGGCCTCCCTTTTCGGGTGGCCGCCGCGATAATTCTCGCCGGCTTGGTTTTACAGGCGCCAATGCTCCTGAGCAGCGTCCTGACGTGGAGGCGTTACCAGCGTGCCCAGGACCGGCGTGAAATGCTGCGGGCCGAAACCGCGAACTTTCAGGCGCAACTCGTGCCGCTTCAGGAAACCAAGCGCAAGCTGCAGCAGATCCACCAGTGGGAACCGATCTTCAAGGCGCGCCTGCCGGTCAGCGCCATCCTTGCCGCCGTGGAAAAGTCGATCCCGGACCAGGCCGTCCTCGGATCAGTCTCGATCGAGGCCGACCAGTTCGACCGCGTTCCCGTAACCGGCGGCGTTTACCGTGTCCCGACCAACTACCGATTGGTTTTGCAAGGCGAAACGCGCCCGGAGCAGGGTGAAGCCGTCCAGGTCTTCAGCGAAACGCTGTTGCGCCGCCTGCCGCCCGGTTCCGAGGAAATCCGCAACGACCGGCAACCGAGGGCAGCCGGAAATTATAACTCGTTCGTCCTTCAGTACTCGATCAAACCGAATGGAAACTACTTTGGCATGGGCGTACAGCGACTCGCCGATCCGGACCCGCTCTAGGACCCCTTTTTCATGAGGCCCGCGTTCAATTTCATCGCCCTCGCCAGTCTCGGCGTCGGCGCGATTCTCTGCACGGAAAATGCCTTGCTGCAGCATGGGCGGTATGAAGTCGAGGAGCTCGAACGGCAAAACGCCCTGTCCGAGCAGGGTAACCGGCGGTTGGCTGACGAAGGTAAGGCCTTGCAGGCCAACCGGTCGCGCATTGAAGCCCTCTACCTGCGGTTGAAAGATTCCTTGGCGGGCCTGCACAGCTCTCCCGGCGGCAGCAATCGGCCCGCCGCTCGTCCGGAAGACCCGGTTGAGCAAGGGACGCGCGTCGTTCAGCAGCTCAATGACGCCGGTGTGATCACCCAGCAGGGCCGGACGATGCCCGGTGAAATGGCGCAGATCCATGAAGCCGGCGCATCCCGGCTCGAGCTTCACCGGCTGATTCCGTTACTGACCGAACAGGAAAACTCGAATGCTTTCCTTTTTCTCGATCGCATCATGCTGACCCGCCCCGCATCGGTTCCGCCCTTTTCGTCTGAACCGATCTACCTGGATGCCCGGTTCACGGTCCGCTTAATGACTGCCAAGCAATGATGAAGGCCGTTTCTACCTCCGCGGTGTGGCTGCTGTGGGTTTTTTCTGGAATAGCCTTGGCCGGCGATCCGATGCAACTGCCCGAATTGTACCTGTTTCACTACCAGCCGGCGAAACGGGATCCATTTATCAGTGCAAATGCCGCCCGCACGCTGGTTTCCGGAGAACCGCGGGTTGAGGGCGTTGTTTCCGGACGCATCCTGGAGCAGTACCTGCAAACCCTGTCGCGGCTGATCCAGAAAGAACTGTTCGTCGAAGGCGTCAGTATCAGTGACGATCAGGCCAAGGCGGTCGCACTGATTAACGGCGTCGAATTTCGCATGGGAGACAGCCTGCCCGTGCCGGCCCAGCCGGAACAGATCAGCCAACTCGAGGCGCTGTCGCGAACTTACGGGTTGCCGCTCCGGCGCGGCGGGCAGCCGTCCGACAGCGTGCTTTTCGAGGTCGGTCAGATCAAGGCGACCGGGGTTTGTATCGTGTTACCCGGTTTCAAGACGACCCTCTGCGAAATTCCTTTCGAAGGCGACAATATCCCTAACCAAGTTCAACTCGAACGGAGGCGCTCAAGCTCAAACAATCGATGAACCGCACCCTTCTGCTCCTCCTGCCGTTCTTCACGGCCAATGCCCTTCGGAGTCAAACCGTTTCACCGCCCGAGCCGCCTCCGATGCTGCCGGCGGCAAGCGCCAGCCCGTCCCCGGCGGTGACCCCTGCACCCGGCGGCGGCGTGGAAACGGGCGGCCAGGATAGCGTCGTCGATGAGATCGAACGGTTGCTCCGGGAACGCGAAAGCGCGCAGGCGGCCGCCGCCGCCCGCCTGCCTCCCGATCGGCCGCGTACCCACCGTTTCACTAACCAGCCGTTGTCGCGGGTCTTGCGTATCCTGGCCGAACAGGCGGAGATCAACTACATCGAACCTAATTTCACCAGCGAGGAACGCATCTCCGTGACGCTGAACAACCTGACCCCGCTGCAGGCGTTCTATGAGATCGCCCAATCCCGAGGGTTCCAGGTGGTTGCCGACGGCCGGAAGTACACCCTGCGCCGTTCGGATGTGGAGTCGCCAAGTTTCTACCTGACCCGGCGTTACCCCATCAGAAATCAACCGGCGGAATTTTTGCTGCAGCCGGTCGCCAACCTCCTCGGCATTAAGGTGGCGGCTGCAACCGACCAGTTCCCGGCATACCCGAAACCGGCCAACAATAACGTGACGCCTGACGCGTTTTCTACAGGTTCGGGAGTGACCGGAACCGGTTCCGACCAAAGCCGGCCGCGTTATCAACCGGGTGTGCCTTTTGATGCGCCGCTGTCCACCGGCGGCTTTTCCCGGGACACTCAAAGCGCTATCTTCATCGAGCGAAGCAGCAACTCTCTCGTGGTTCGAACCACGTTTGAGCAACAGGAGGCGGTTGCCGCTGAGATCAGGCGGCTCGACCGGCGTGAACAGCAAATCCTGATCAAAACCTACGTCGTGGAGGTCACCGACACTAATGGGATCGGCGGCGGCATCGACTGGTCACAGACGCTCGGTCTGGCGCCGGATCAGGGAGCGAAATTCTCGCTTACCGGCAACGTCGGTACCCCCTCCGGGCAAACCATCACCGGGCGCTTGAACCCGGGTGCGTTCTTCACCAACGGGCTCGTCCTGAACCTTTCTGACGTCCAGATCGTCTTGCGGGCGCTGAAGCAGCGGGGACGCGTCAAGAGCAGTAATTCCCCCATGACCGTCGCCAAGAGCGGGATGCCGGTCACGATCCGTTCGGACACCAAACAAACCATCTTCCTGCAGACGCCCGGGACCAACAACTACGGGCCCAGCACCACCCCGTATACGTTTACGACCGGCCTGACCATCGACGTAGTCGCCCGCATCCTGGAAGGCGGCCTTATCGACCTTAACCTGAATCCGACCCTTTCGAGCACGATTGGCACCAGTGACGCGCAGCCTGGCACGACTACCCAGGTGCCGGTCATTTCGACGCGGAGCACGACGGCAAACGTCACGGTAAAAAGCGGCCAGGCGGCCGTCATCGGCGGCATCCTCCAGGATACCGCCAGTTTTAATGCCAACGGTATCCCCGGGCTCGCCAGGATCCCCATCGTCGGTTACCTCTTCAAGTCACACATCAGGTCTAACCAAAGAACCAACCTGATCGTCATCGTCTGCCCGATTATCGTGCCGGCCGCGTTGCACCGCCAGGATCGGGTCGGTGAAAGCGAGCGCAAAATCGTGACCGACGCGTACGATCTGCCCGGGGAGCCGCCACCGTTGCTCCAGGGGACCGCCGATAAGCAATTGCCGGCCGAGCGGTGACCATGGCGATGACCTGAAATGCAATGGCGTGAAAAAGGCTTCTCGCTGGTGGAAGTGCTGGCCTCGGTGCTGGTGCTGGCGTCGGCTTCCGTGGCCATCACGGCCGGGTGGCGTTTGGCCGATTACAAGGAGTTGGCCATGCGCCTGGATGACCGCGCCGGACGCCTCCTCCGCGAGTGTTACGAGATGCAAACGTTCGCCCCGGCGGAGAGTAAGCCGTTCAAGGCCGCCGGTACTCCTAACAACCAGTCGCTGGTGCAGGGATTCCTTTACCATCCCCGGGCGCAGCCGAGCGACCCCGCACAGGATCGCGGCACTTACCTCGACGTGGTGCCTTACACCATTTCCATTAGCCCAGACGGAAAATCGATGGAACTTCGCTACGAGTTACCCGGCTTCGGCCGGATCCGTCAGCAAAGCATGCGCCGGTCCGCCGGCTTCAACCCGCAGCCGCTTGATCCTTGAATCACGATGGATCATCCGCGCCCCACTACCGCCGCTCCTGCTGCTGAACGTGCTTTCACGCTGGTAGAATTGTTAGCTGCCCTGGGAGCGATGGTCGTCGTTCTCGGGGCCGCAACCGGTTTCCTGCTGACCGCACTCCTCCGTGAAAACGCCGTGCTCGAGGCGGAGCGTCTCGAAGCGATGCACGACGATTTGGCCCAGATTATGGTCCGGACCGTCAAAACCGCGGCCGCGTTCCAGATCTATACGGACAAATCCCAATATCATCCGGGCCGGTCGGAGAACGGCGTGCGTACCGGTAACTTCCTGGTATGCGTGAGGACAGACGCGGACGGCACGCAGACCGAATCTGATTTCGAGTTGTCGGGCCAGGGGATCATTTACACAAAAACGGTCGCTGCCGGTACCGCGACGACCAAGACCTATGCGAACGCACGGATCCCGGCCGGGTCCGTCAACCTTTTTAACACAGACCTCGGGATGGTGCAGGCAGCCTGGGAGGTGCAAACCCGGCAGGATCTGGTCCCTTTCCACGTCTGCGCGATGCCCCTGGTCATGCGTTAAAAATCAGCAATCATGCTCAAGCGACGGCAACAACAGGGTTCAGTGTTCATCTACGTCATCGGCGCGGTCGCGATCGCTTCGCTGGTTGCCGCAGGTTATTTGCTTATTGTGGATAACGGCCGGGAAAGGTCCGCCCGCGAAGCTGACTCGGCCGCCCAGGAAATCGATCTCGAGGAAGGCATCCTGGCCATTAAGGAAGCAGTCGAGCAACAAGCGTTGGCGACCGCGCAAATCGACTTGGCAGCCAGCCTTTCGTCCGCTTCCGCCGGGACCGGTTTGCCGGCGACCTTTGATCTGCAAACGACCGACGGTGCGACGGGCCTCGTCACGCTGGCGAACTTTGCCGATAGTTCCTTTCTGCACCGCGCCGCCTCGTTGATGATGTCCGGTGACCCCTTCCTGAGCGCTCGCGCCGATATCCGGACCCTGAGCCTGCGGGCAAAAACCGCTCAGGCCTACCTCCAACCCGCACGCACCTCGAACAAGCAGGTGATGGAAAATCCCGAGATTGATTTGAGGCAGATCCCCCTTTCCGAGTTCACCGTCTACGCCGCAGCCGGGAGCGTGCAGTTAACTTCACGAACCTTTGCTTCCGGCAGCATCGGACGGGTCTACGCGCGGGGTGACCTTCAGATAACCGGTTTACTGAACTCAATCTGTCCCGTGGTTAGTGGCGGTCAGGTGAAATTGGCGGACGGTGCCGAGCTTGATCTGCAACCGCCGGGTACGGCGGTTCCGGCCGTCAGATTGTCCGGCGGTTTTGATAGCGGCAACGCGGACTTTCTGGCGATGGCGAGGACCGAACTGAATTCCCAGGTCATCACCCGCCAGGTTCTCCCCCTCAACGCCGGCGTGACCCCGATCCTTTATCAAGGTCAAGGCGCCGGTGCCGCTACCGGCGGTGGCTCCGGTGGCGGTACACGTAACAACAACCCGGGGGTTAACTTGACGGCATTCGAGGAAAGTTGTGCCGTGCAGGTCGCCGTCAGCCGTCAGGCCGGTCCGAAGCCCTCAGGCGGCGCCGCGTCAACGTCTTGGGTGGTAAACGTCACCGGCCTGGATAACTCCGGTTCGGAAGTGCGGCCCGGGATCGTGGCCTCGACGCAAGGCCGCCCGTTTGCAGCCGCTGCTCATGACGGTGTGACGGTCCTTGCGTTTGATTATGCCGCCATCGGCCGCCAGCCCGCACCGCACGCGATCAGTATCCGGATCTACAACGGCGCCGCCTTGGACCCGAATGCGCTGGTGCTGGTGCGGGGCGCTGACCGGCTCGGCGGCGACTTGTCCATCGTCAGCCCGCACCCGATGATGATCTCGGGCGACTTCAATACCCAACCGGTCGGCGGCGTTGTCCCGGCGGTTTCTCTGGTGACTTCACAAGGTGTGCAAATCGAGGGCAGCGCGGACGCACTTTGGGCCCGCCAGACCTTTGGGGCCGCCCGTTAGTTTAGGTTTCCCATGCATCCCCACGCTGACTCGAAGGTAGCGAGCGCAATCGGACTCCGCCTGGACCGTGGTGCGTTCGCCGAATGTAACCGCTCCCTGCTGAAACACCTTGCAGCCGTCATGGGCGTGAAGGTTGGCGAGTTCGGATCAATTTATCCAAACGGCGGCGAACAAAGTGATGCAAACGGGCAATTGCCGTCCATCTGGCAGCAGGATAGCGTCCTTGAAACCTATTGCCGCCAGGTTGACCTGGATCTCAGTTCGTTCCTCAGCAAAATCGTACGCGAATACCCGGTACCGGCTTTCAACCCGACGATCCTCGGCCTTTCCCCGGCCGACCTTATCATTCCGCCGCTGGCCATTCCCTTGATGCCGGTGGCGTCGCGCAACGGCGAAATTACCGTGGTTTCCTGGGTTCCGGGGCTGAACCGGTTGCTCGGGACCCCGGTTGCCGGGGTTCTCAACGCCTTCTGGGGGGTGACCAGCATCCATGCCCTTTGGTGTGAGCCCGCCCATTTGCGAGAGGCGCTCCGGATTTCGGCGCCGCGCCTTCTGATGAATGCCGGAATGGAACCCGTCCGGGAAATCCGCAATGGCGGTATTCCCTGGGTCGACCTCGATTGTATTCCGCCCAGTGAAAAGACCAACCAGTGGTTCAGCCCGCTGCTGCAACGCAAGTACGGCGCCGCGCCCCTCTACCTTGGCAAACGCGTCCTGACGCTTGGGGTTCCCAGGCTGCTGGATGCGAGGGTAAAAGCTGAAATCGAGGGCTCGCTCCGGCACCGGTTGACCATCCAGCAGGTGTTAGTCGACGAAGGTGCCCTGCAACGTTTTATCAGCGCCTCGGAGAGCCGCGCCATCAACACCAGCGGCATGGTTCAATCCATGCTCAACCTCGAGCGCACGGGGCGCAATGCGGAAACGCTCGAGGTGATCCAGGCCGAACGCCTTCACCAGGTGCTGCCCCGGGGGCGGGACGATGAACAGGCCGTGATCAAGTTTGTCCACTCCATCCTCTACAAAGCCATCGACATGGGCGCCAGCGACATCATGTTCCAGGAGTTTCCCTCCAAGCTCCGCGTCCGCTACAAGGTAGACGGCGATTGGTTTGATGAGACCGGCGATTTTCCCGGTCACGTTGCCAAACAGGTGATCTCGCGTCTAAAGGTCATCTCGGGGCTCGAGATCCAGTACGTGCGCCTGCCGCAGGACGGTGCTTTTCCGATCAAAATCGGCGATCAACGCTACGATTTTCGGGTCAACACTTCCTACCAGGCCCAGGGTGAGCAAGCCGTCCTGCGGCTCCAACGCGACCAGCGAAATCTCAAATCGCTCGCGGAATTAGGCATGCCCGAGCGTTACATCAAAGCCGTTGATGAAATCATGAACGGCGACCACGGCTTGCTGATTCTTTGCGGGCCCACCGGTTCGGGCAAGAGCACCACGATTTACAGCATCCTGCGCTCGCTGGACGCAGTCAAAAATAACGTGCTGACGGCCGAATCACCGATCGAAGTTTACCTCGAGAACATCAGCCAGACGCAGATCGACGAGGACGGCCCTTACACCTACGCGGCCTGGGCGCGTGGAATCCTGCGCCAGGCACCGGATGTAGTCATGATGGGCGAGATTCGGGATGAAGAGAGCGTGGAGGCCCTTATGCGGCTTTCCTCCTCCGGTCACCGCGCCGTTTCGACCCTGCATACCAACTCAGCCTGCGAGGTGCCCGACCGCTTCTTCCTGTTTCGGGCTCAGCCCTTCATGGTTGCTGACAGCCTGAAGATGGCCATTTCCCAGCGTTTGGTGAAAAAGGTCTGTCCCCGATGCTATGAGGAAATGCCGGTTCCGTCCGAGGAACGGCTGCGCCGGCTCGGCATCGATCCGGCGTGGCTGGCCGGTGCCGCCACGTTGCGGCGCGGGCGCGGCTGTGATTTCTGCCGCCAGTCGGGGGTGAGCGGTCGCCGGGCCGTGTTCGAGGCGCTGGTGGTCGACGAGGAGGTGCGCACTGCCATCCAGGATCGTGCGCCGGCCACCCATTTCCGACGACTCATGGAGGCCAAGGGCGAAATGACCCTGTTCGAACGGGCCGTGCGGGAAGCCGCCTCGGGCGCCATCGCGCTCGAGGAAGCCTGTAAGTTCCGGGATTTCGCTGCGGAATTGCTCACGAGGCGACCTCCGCGTCTCTAACCTTGGTCATACCGCAGCTACGGTGCCGTCGGCGTCGGTACCAGGTCCTCGGTATTGAAGATTCTCCACGCGGCCAGACCTAGTTCCCGGAACTTGGCCGCGAACGTTGAGTCCCCCACGCGCGGCCCGGAGAACGTGTAAACCTTGGTCGTTTCGATGCCTTTAAGTGGTCGGAAAAATGCCAGAGCCGCCCCCAGACGATGTCCGGTGATGAAAACCTGCGTCGAAGAGTTTGCCCGTTGAGAAAAAAACTGTCGAATTGCCGGAGCAATCTGCTGGTGAATGGACATGAAACCAGCCGTGGAATTGCCCCATCCCGGTTGGAACGGCATCGGATGAATCGACGCATCGTCAAACCATTCCAACGGTGTCTGCGTGCCGCGGATGACTGCGTAGATGGCGTCACCCTTTTTGGCAATGAATCCGAAGGGGAGCGGGGTGGGGTTGGCGGCGGGACGCGGCAAAGGAAGCTCGATCGGAAGCGGCAGAAAATTCTCAACTGCGAAGAATTGCGTCTCTACCGTGTACCCGTCCTGAATGGTCCAACGGGAAGGGGCGCCGGCTTTGGCAATGTTGAACTGCTGGTAGGCCTGATCAATGAGTTTGCCGCACGCGACGGCCTCGTCCACGCTGAAAGGAGGAGGAAAATAGGGCATGATGATAGATCGTTGAAGTTGGGTGAATCCGGGCAGGCTGCAGAGCAAGCTGCGGGCTGCGCGACCTTTTTTGGAAGCCTAGCATGCTCATATGCGCCTGCATATACGCAGGAATCCGTAGGCGGCGGAAACATCAGCTGGACCGACGGCATCATTGGGCAGCTCGACATCACGGCCGAAAAAGCCAACGGGTTGCATGGTTACGAACTAACTGGCCGTGACCATGCCGGTTTGGCCCGCCGCCCAGGGCTCAGTCGGGTAGATCGTTCCGGTCAGCGCCGATTAACAACGTACAAAGGGGACAGGATATCGGCGCCGTCGAGATTGCCCGGATGATGCCGTTGGTCTGCAATGCCGGGCTGTTGTTGTAAGCGAGCGCTCGCGTCACCCGGTCCCCCGGCTGGGCCCTCGGGCTCCTTGAACCTTCGGCGATCATGAGCGTAATGGTTCACAAACAGGCCCGGTGGGCGGACGATTGATGAACCCTTGCCGATTTTCTCCTTGCCGGCGATACCGGTACACGCTGACGCATGACGTTGCGGACCTTTTCAGCGCGCCGTCCGGTCACGGTTACGTGGCTTGGATCGGACTTAATCCGAGTCGGGCGGATGAAAGCCGGCTTGACCCGACTCTCTGGCGGGTTCGGGCGTACACAAACCGATTTGGGTTCCGGGCTTTTAAGATGCTCAACCTTTTTGCATACCGCGCGCCCGACCCGCGCGTCTTGAAAAGGGCTGCTGACCCGGTTGGCCCGGAAAACGACCATCACCTGCTTGAGGTCTGCCGGCAGGCGGCACTGGTGGTTTGTTGTTGGGGCGCCGGCGGTCAATACCGTGACCGGGACCGTGCGGTTATCGAGTTGCTGCGGGGCATTCCTCTGCACGCGCTGGCCCTCAGCAAAATGGGCCATCCCCGGCATCCGCTTTACCTTAAGGGCACTTGCTGGCCCATGCCTTTCGCCGGCAGCCTAGCGATACGTTGCGCAGCGGTCATGGCGGGTGTCGTCAGGGGGAAGGCGTAAACAGGAGGGGCTACCGCCCCTTGCTGATTTCTCTTCCGGGACGGGGCCATCGAACGTCGCGCTCGCATTTTTCGGATCGCACCCCCTTGCTCAGGCGGTGGAGACCTGTCCCCTTTTGGCACTCATCAAGACAAGAACCCCAGATGGTGACTCAAGGAGTGAAGCCAGTACCAGACCTGTCCCTCTTGCGGGCTCGGTGCGAGCGGTCTGTCCCCTTCTGGAAAACGCATTCCCACAGCAGACCTGTCCCTTTTTTGGGACAAAACGCTCCAAGAATGGAGGATAAGGCACGACGCGTGTGCCCATCGGAAGTTTGCCTACCCGGAAAAGAGAGCCTTGCCGCCCCCGGGTGTACGTGACCGAGACGTGGCTCGGCATGCAATGCTCCACGTCTCGTCAGATATATGTATGCGACGGCCGCGCGGCGTTTCCCCTCTTAGTTTTGACTAAGTCAATGCAACTTGGACCTGTCCGCTTTCGAGAGAACAACCGTCGTAAAATCTTTCAGGGCGCCATCGCCCCATCGCGCGGATGCGCTCTCAGGAGGGGCACACACGTTTTGGTCGCCGCGTCACAGGGGCCAGCCGTAAGCTGAAGCGAATGCATCATACCGCAGTCGTTCAACTTCCCGGACGGCAGCAACCTGGCTGAAGTAAACAAGAAGGAGTGCGGAATGAACTCTCACCGGGCCGACTCTCTTCTGCCATTCAGATGCTGAGGGGTCGCTACCGCAGCAGACTGCGCTTCCGCAACGCGCCAGTGCAGACCATCAAACTCGACCTGTTCGCCCTTGGGGGTCACTCACTCGCTTCAGCTCGGGGCGGCGCGCGCCGGCACGGCCCGGCCCCGCCAGCACACAAACCACTCCGCCCCGCCCCCTTCGGCCGCCCCCGCCGGCTCAGCGCCCGGCCCGGGCGGCAGGCCCGGGCCCCGCCAGCGGCTCAACTGTTCTTCGACAAAGCGGCGGCTGCCCAGCACCAGCCCGTTGGTCAGAAAGCGCAGCCGGCAGCCCAGGCTCACCCCGGCCGGCAACGCCCCTTTTTCCTGCTCGACCACCCGGCGGGCCA
>JAFBAP010000176.1 GCA_019247695.1 Verrucomicrobiota bacterium
CTCGATGATCCCGTAGCGCTGCGGGTCATTGACGTGGTATGCAAACACCGTGGCACCCGTTGTGCTGAGTCGGTTCGGTGAGACTAGTTCTTCCATCCCATGGCCGTAGAATATATTATCGCCGAGGATGAGTGCGGAACAACCCCCAGTGACAAAGTCGGCTCCAATGAGGTATGCTTGCGCCAGACCGCCGGGGTTCGGCTGAATTGCGTAACGGAACTGCATCCCCCATTGAGAACCATCATTGAGCAAGCGCTGAAATTGCGGCAGATCGCGTGGGGTCGAGATAACTAGCACCTCCCGGATACCGGCGAGCATGAGTATGCTCAACGGATAGTAGATCATCGGTTTATCATAAACGGGCACAAGCTGCTTTGATGTAGCCAGCGTGAGCGGATGCAACCGCGTGCCACTGCCACCGGCAAGGATGATGCCTTTCATCGAAAAGGGTATTGTTAGGTTTCGGAGTTCCTGACAGCCATTCCACTCATCACTTCCCCTGAGGATACGCAAACTCACGGAAGTCGAGTTAACCGCCCGCGGGAGCCGCGTCTCCATGGAGTGAGCGGAGGAGGGGGTCTGGCATTGATAATATCGGACGTCCAGCCTGCCTTGACGATACTGGTGGTCCGCATAAAACCATCCACAATTGCCTCATGAACTCCCGGGCTGCTCCGCACATTCATCACCGCTAAAGAGGTCTGGCAAATCGCGCAAGCGCGGAAGCTGCTGATCTTTAGCGGACAAGATGACTGAATGGGCTTCAAAGGGCCAGGGTATCTTAAGGTCAGGATCGTTCCAGAGAACACCTGCTTCATGGCTCGGGTTATAATAGTCGGTAACTTTATAAAGAACCTCGGTTTGGTCTTCGAGCGTGCAAAAGCCGTGAAGAAAACCTGGCGGAATCCAAAGCTGCGCTCCTGACTCAGCATCGAGCGTGAGGGCAACATGCCGCGCATAAGTCGCAGAAGGTTTTCGGACGTCAACCACCACGTCGAAAATTGAACCCCGTACGACGCGGACCAACTTGCCTTGCGTGCGAGGCGGCCTCTGGAGGTGCAGACCATGCAGCGTGCCTGTTCTCATCGACACAGAACGGTTATCCTGAACGAATGCGACGTCCCGGATCTTTTCGCGAAACAGCCGATCATTCCAGGTTTCCTGGAAGAATCCTCGGGCATCGCTGAATCGCGTTGGCACGATGAGCCTCACACCCGGGATACCAAGGTCAGAGATATTCATCCGATCGTTTTCCGCGTTCCCGTGTGCCGCCCTCGGCCGTCATCCGGACGAAGGCGCGGGAGCCCCACGCAGACGTCAGGTGGCGCCGGATGCGCAGGATGCTGGCGTCCCGGTCGAAGAAACGCCCCTTGCAAGGACCTTGTGCTGAAGGGAGCTCCGCCATCGGTAGCCTTACTGCGGCTAGCCCGAGCGCTTCAAGATTTTGCATCGGAACCGTCCTGCAGGGGGTGGGCTGGCCCGGCTACGCCTCATTCAGCGGCAGCGAGCGCTTCCCGAGTCAGCCACACCGGCTCGCGCAGAGTCTGCTCTTGTAAATTCCGCCCTTCCCCACCCCGATCCACCACCACGAAATCGCTTACCATCTCCAGCGCGATGAGCGGGTGATGCCAGACGCCCTTCGCGTAGTTGACGCCCTGCCACCCCTGCGTGATGAACGCCCTTAACCCCTCCGGGTCAAGCCTGCCCTCCGGTGCAACGATCACGGCATACGGCCGTTTGCCTAAGGGAATAAAGGCCTGGCTGCCGAGCGGGTGCCGCTCCAGCATTTTCACCTCAAAGGGCAACGCGCGCGGCTGGCCACGAAAAACGCTGATCAACGGGCGGCCCCCCTGGTCGTACAGGTCGACGTTGGCAAGGTCATGGTAGCGTTCCGTGTTTCCTCCGTTAATGGGGAAATGCTGCGCCTCACTCAACTCGATCACATCGCCGAATGGGGCAAAGGCTGCACGCGTCAGCACCTGTACCGTCAGCACCTGCATCTGAGAATTGCCTTTCATTCACGTTTAAGCAGACTCGACCAAGCCCCAGAGCCTCAGCCGTGACACGCCTCCGTCCGGAAAGATATTGAAACGCACGTGCGTCACCACGCCAAGGGATATAAGCTCGGCTTTGAAATGGTGTTGCCGATCCATCTGCAACTTCTGCTCGGGCAGTAAGGCGGGCCAAAACATCGCTTGCGTGACGATCGAACGGTCAGTCCCTGCCGTCACGGCAGCCGCCTGCAGCGAGCAACGGTCAGGGTAGTTACCTTTAAAATGCGCGGTGTCGACCTCGACCTCCTGAATCATTCCCGGATGGGCCAAGGCAATGATGCACCAGTCGTTACCCGGTTCGCGACGGCGCCGGGTCTCCCAACCGTCGCCCATATTCACCCCGCGGCCGGGCAGCAACAGAGACGATGCGAGCCCGAAATGCTGGTCATTAGCGGCGACGATGTAAGCGCCATTGACCATGGCGGCCAGATCGGCCACCGCATTTTCCTTCACCCCATGCCAACTGGCCCGCGGCCGGCCGTACACGCGTAACCGGGCGAGGCCGCCGTCGGGGTAAAGGTTGATGCGAACGTGTGAGAACGCACGGGTGGAGTCGACGCGCAAATAGTGGTGGCTATTACCTTGTAAGGTGGTCGGGGGCACCACTTCCACCCACTCCGTCGTTGGTTCGGAATTGCCGTCGTCCAGGCGGCACGCGTCGATGGAGGCGGCGGGTGGGTAGTTGCCGGTAAAATGGGTGGTGTCGAGGTCAATACCCTGGATTGCCCCCGGCCTCGCGAGTTTGACAATGCACCAGTCATGCCCCGGTTCCCGCCGGCGCCGGGTTTCCCAACCATCCATCCACTTCCCGTGATCATCGTACTTGCCCGGAATAAAGATGGGCGGATCGGGATTCAGCATCCGGTCCTTGGGAGCAAAGAACTCGTCGCTGGCCGCGACCGCGCAGGCTCCTAATCGCGGGTCGGCAAGGTTAACGCAATGGCGTGTAAACTCTGGAGCATCCGGGTCAAGCGCTGGAATCGACATCAGAACGGGAAACTCTTTAACCTTTCACCTTTTGGTTCACTCGGCGCGCGCGCAAGCCCTCTTATACATTGCCCACCTTATACGGGTGCCGTTTCTGCCAGTGCCGAGCGATATCAACGCGGCGCGGCACCCATACGCGGTCATGTTTCTCGATGTGATCCAGGAAACGCTGGATCGCGCGAAATCGCCCCGGGCGGCCGAGCAACCGGCAATGCATGCCGATCGACATCATTTTGGGCATTTCCGAACCTTCATCATACAAGACGTCAAAGGCATCTCGCAAATAGGCGAAGAAATGGTCTCCCGTGTTGAAACCTTGCGGGGTGGCAAACCGCATGTCGTTGGTGTCAAGCGTATAAGGCACGACCAGGTGCGGCCTGATATCGCCATTACTGACTGCAACCTGCATCCAGAAGGGGAGGTCATCGCCGTAGTAATCCGAGTCGTACAAGAAGCCGCCCCGTTCGACAAGGAGGCGGCGCGTGTTAGGACTATCCCTCCCGGTGTACCAGCCGAGGGGATAAACGCCCGTCAGACGCTCGATGATCTCGATGCCGATACGCATGTGGTCGCGTTCGGTGTCTTCATCGACGTTCTGGTAATGGATCCAACGCCAGCCGTGACACGCGATTTCATGACCCAGTTCGACGAATGCATTGGTGACCTCGGGATTACGCTCGAGCGCCATGGACACGCCAAAGATGGTCAAAGGCAACCGGCGCGTCTCAAATTCGCGGAGAATTCGCCAGACTCCCGCGCGCGATCCGTATTCGTAGATGGATTCCATGCTCAGGTGGCGAGCCGGATAGGCTTCAGCGCCGACAATCTCCGAAAGAAATCGCTCCGATACCGAATCGCCATGCAGCACGCAGTTTTCACCGCCCTCCTCGTAGTTCAGGACAAACTGCACAGCCACGCGCGCCTGTCCCGGCCAGTCGGCAAACACCGGCTTCCGGCCGTACCCGATCAAATCGCGTGGATACCCATTTTGAGGAGGCATGTGCTTACACCGAGGGGCAGGGCACTCGCTGCCCGCTCGAAAGACGCCATCCTATACCGGGCTGAAGCCCGATAGCAATCCGCCGTTTCTTGATCTCTTTCGACGTAGGTTCTCTCGGTCCCGCGGTTCAAGAGATGCATGGAAAAGCGTCACGAACTTGTGCTGGCCAGCAAGGGAAGGAGGCACCGGTCAGGGGCTAAGCGGCGCTCTGCATTCTACGTTGCCGAAACTTCGCACTTCGCTAGCTTAAGGTTATATGCCGGGCTGCTTCATGGATGGTAGTGGGGGCGATCGCGCCGCACCGCCGCAAATCAGGAGGAAATTTTTATGGCTGAGCTGAATGGTACCGTCGCCGTGGTCACCGGCGCAGGACGGGGGATCGGGCGTGAGATCGCGCTGCATCAGGCGCAGGGCGGCGCCAAGGTCGCCGTCCTGGCGCGAACGGCACGCGAGATCGAGGAAACGGCGTCGCTCATCAACGGGGAAGGCGGAAGAGCGATCGCCGTCCCGGTCGATTTGGTCGATCGCCTCGGGGTTGAGGATGCGCTTGGCCGGGTTGCGGCCGAGCTCGGCGCGATCGACTTGCTCGTCAACAATCATGGCTCCTTCCGGGCCTTCGGTCCCATCTGGGAATGCGATCCGGAGGACTGGTGGCGGGACGTCGAGATCAATCTGCGTGGCACCTTCCACACCTGTCGCGTGGCCGCACCGGCCATGCTTGCCCGCGGCAAGGGCCGCATCGTCAACCTGGTCGGCGGCGGAACGGGCAACAGCTTCCCGCACGGGTCGGGCTATGCGTCCAGCAAGGCGGCGATCATGCGTTTCACCGAATGCCTCAACGACACGACCAAAGACCGCGGCGTGCTGGCTTTCGCCGTCGATCCGGGACTGGTGCGGACGTCGATGACTGAGATGCAACTCTTCTCCGAAGCCGGTAAGACCTATCTGCCTGACATTCAGGGCCTCTTTGACAACGGAGTGAACATTCCGCCCTCGCGGGCCGCCGCGCTGATTGCCGATATTGCCGCCGGCCGCTTCGACCGGCTTGCCGGGCGGATGCTGCGCGGCGTCGATGACCGCGAACTTCTTGAGCGGGAGATGGACGCGATCGTTGCCCGAGACGCGCGCGCCCTGCGTTTCAGCGGCGTCGAGCAGGCAAAGCTGTAAGTATCGAACAACTCAGCCTGCGAGAGGCATAAAAAGCCGGGTGCAACGCTGCTGGATACGGTGGCCGGCTTGAGCGGGAAGCGCGGGAGCGTCTTGCCCTCAACGCCGCCACCGAGGGGTCACCCGCCGGCGTGGGTTTCCCCAACTGCATTAGATTCCAGCAAAGGTACGAAAAGCGACGTGGGGCTTACTCGCCAGAAGGCCGGCTTCGGCGCTATACCGGTTTTGACGTTTGTTGAGCTGTCGTTGCCCCGGAGGGGCGACCGGAAAGCAGCCAGGGACATTAACGCGTGCTGCGGGTGACCTTTTACTCGATCGAGGCGGGCAAGCCGATGCGCCCGCGGGCCGCCTTGAGCCCCGAGGGGTGGTAGAACTTATACACATGGCTCAGTTAATTGGATATAATTCCGGCGGATAGGCGCGCTGCCGGATGCTCCGAGCGGCGCTGAAGTGGCCTTAGCCTCGACCGGCCAGCCGGGAGACCTTATACCAGTTCGATGACCATCGAGGTAACATGTTGTCTTAGGCCCAACGGGCCAGTAGAACATAGCCCAGGGCTTTACCCCCTGGGTAACCGTCAAATCACGATCCAGCCCTGAAGGGGCGGCAGAAACGTGCACCCGTGGCGCTATTGAAAAATACGCAGATAAATCATGTTGTATCCTGCTGCCCCAATCCCTTGCCCACCTGCTGGTTCACCTGATCTTTTCAACCAACGCTCGTGCCCCCGCCCTGGCCGATGAGACCCTGCCACCAGGACCTTCACCACCGGCGTCTATGGTTCCAAGAGGAGTAGCGAACCTTTTTGCGCCGGCATGGGGTTGAGTTTGATGAGCGCTACGGTTGGGATTGAGGGGGGGGAAAGCTCTTCGGCAGAGGTCACCCATTAATGGCCGCTGGTTCTGCCGCCCCTTCAGCAAATCCAGCCCGGCGGGGCGGGCGTTTGTTAGGATGGGTGTACAGGCGTGACGCCTTAGGAGGGCTGGATCGTGATTTGACGGTTACCCAGGGGGGTAAAGCCCTGGGCTAGGTTCCAGCGCCCCTTCGGCGCTGAAACCCGGTCGAAGCGCCACCAAGGTAACTATCTAAATTGGTGTAAGACCCGTTCAACACGGTGCGCAGCATCCTCCGGCGCCCCCCTGAGCCGATCTTCTGCCGGAATAACTGTGAAGGGTTCCGACTCCCAAGAGGCCGGCCAAACCCGGCGCGACCCTCAACGCCAAAAACCCGAGTATCCGCCCACCGTTGACGCCCGCCTGTGGCCCGGCGCGCCGCTTCAGGCGTCCCGTCGGCACGCCTCAAAATTCTACCTCCATGGCCGTCGGAATGATATAAGTTCCCCTGGGCCGTAAGACAGTCCCAGACCATCCGCGCCGGAAAGGCCAATTCGCATCAAGCGTTTCAGTCGCCGGCTAACCTGAATCGCCCCCCGGGGTATAGACCGGCTCAACCAACTTGAAAGCCGGTCTAACCTAACCTGACCTAACCTGCGGCCCGAACGCTACGGGCGATTCAGATCTGTTCGCACCGGCCGGACGCTTCAGCTACCGGTCCTGCCTTCATGCCTTACCTCATAGCGCGTACCGGCCGCGTAAAATCTTCTTATCGAGCTTGCCAACGCTGGTCTTGGGCAGCGCCTCCACGAAGACGATCCGGTCGGGCACGCCGTAGCGGGGGATGATGCCGTCGGCGGCAAACCCCTGGAGGTGCTTCCGCAGTTGCGCCTCGCTGACTCCCTGCCCCGGCTTTGCCACCACCAGCCCCAGCGGTCGCTCACCCCACTTCGGATCGGCCACGCCGATCACCGCCGCTTCCGCCACGGCTGGGTGTCTCAAGATTAAGTCCTCCAATTGCAGCGAGGAAATCCACTCGCCGCCGCTCTTGATGCCGTCCTTTAATCGATCGGTGATCTTGACGTAGCCGTCAGCATCGATCGTCGCCAGATCGCCCGTGTGCAACCAGCCGCCGGCCCAAAGCTTTTCTGACCCTTCCGGATCCTTCAAATAGCCCTGGGTTAACCAAGGCGCACGGGCGACGAGCTCCCCGACGGCCTGCCCATCCTGCGGCAGGTCATTCATCTCGCCATCGATAAGGCGGAGCTGCACCAGGGGCAGGGCCCGGCCGGCCTTGCACCGCATTTCGACCTGGCGCTCGAATTCCCAACCGGCCATCTTTGGCATGAGGCCGGCCAGCGTCAGGACGGGACAGCTTTCCGACATGCCGTAGCCGGCGTAGACGTCGAGCCCGAGCGCCAGGGCCTCTCGCGCGAGCGCCTGCGGCAGGCTCGCGCCGCCAATGAGCATCTTCCAGCCTGAGAGACGGATGCCCTTTGCCTTGGCGCCGTCCAGCACCATGCGCAGCTGCGTCGGCACGCAGTGCGACAGGGTTACGTTTTCGCGCCGGTAGAGCGTAATGGCCGAATCCGCCACAAACCGCCCACCATAGACCTGCTTTAAACCCACCAGGGTAGCCACGTAAGGAATGCCCCAGGCGTGAACGTGGAACATCGGCGTGAAGGGCATGTATACATCCCCTTCCTTTAGAAGGCCGCACCCAGTCTCAGCCAGGCTGGTGCGCGCTGCCAGCGTGTGCAGTACCAGCTGCCGGTGGCTGAAGTAGACGCCCTTTGGCCGCCCGGTGGTTCCGGTCGTGTAGAACGTCGTGGCCCGGGTGTTCTCATCGAGGGTCGGGAAATCGCGCCAGGGCTCGCCGCTGGCCAGCAGCGCCTCGTATTCGGCCTCGAAAACCAGCCGGGTCTGAACGGGCTGAGACGGCGTTCCCTCGTCATGCAAGAGGACGAGCTTTTTCCCAGCGTCAACGCGATCCCAGATTTGCTGCAGCAGCGGGAGAAATTCACGGTTGACCAGGATAACGTCATCCTCTGCGTGATTGATGGTGTAAAGGATTTGCTCAGCTGAGAGGCGGATGTTGACCATGTGCAGCACCGCGCCCATCATGGGCACCGCGAAGAAGCACTCCAGATACCGGCAACTATCCCAATCCATGACGGCCACCGTATCGCCGGGCGCTACCCCCAAGCGGGCTAGACCTGACGCAAGGCGTCCGACCCGTTCGGCAAACGCCCGATAGCTGAGCCGGGTCCCGTCGCCAGAGACGATCTCCTGCTTCGGGGCGCGCGTGACCCCGGCTTCCAGCAAGTCCTTGATTAATAAAGGAAAGCCGTACGCCGAGGGCGTCTGAGCGATGCATTGGTTTGCCATGCGGGACTCCTTCTTGACGCGTGTCGGCTCGACCGCTTGTCGCCGGCTCCGGGCGTCAGTCAATCCGATCCACCGCAGTGCGATGGCGTCCCGAGTCGCCACAGCGCCAGCCGAATTTTATTGCTTGGGCGATCGGGACGTCAAACCGAAAGCCGGGTGTTTTGCAAAGCGCTCGAAGCGCATTGGAGCCGCCCGGATTACGTGCCGTTCTGACCTCCAGGGCTGCTAACCCTTTCGGGTAATCGAACTGGCGACCAACCCGCAGTATAAAGCCCACCCATAATGCCCCCGAAGCCGCCGACGACTCGTCCCCGGATGGACGCTGAGCAGTTGCAAGCTGCAGCCGACCACATTCGGATGGGCGGCCTTGATTACAATCCCGGCACCGGCAAGGGCCGTGATGGCGACTGGGAGTCGATCACAGTCACCCAGGGGATGGACAAGAACGGCCAATGGGTGTGGACTGTAACCTCTAGTGCAGCGTCGAGAAACCCTGAAAGGCTGACCCTGCCTCAGGGGGCACGGGCCGCAGCAATCTTTGGAACGGGTGGGTTTGTTAATCCGCCGGATGATTGCCAGAAACTGAAGCCACGCACACATAATGATTGGCATTCCGAGCAACGCGGGATTCGGGCAACGCAAGGTCAGGTCGATCGCTGCCAAGCCACCTCAAACATCACGCCTGACACGAAGGCTCACCGCGGTAAACTCCATGTAGGTGCCGCGTGCCCGTCCTGTGCGGCCGCGCAGATCGCTGCCGGTGTTACCAACGTTACGGGTACAGTTTACACGGGCCGGACCAATAAGCCGAAGACAGGAGCGTGGACGAGTTGGAGAGCTCAATGGGCGTGACCAACACTTTAAGGCAGCGAACTCAATTCTGCCGGTACGCCGAATTCATCAAAGGGGGAAGAAACCTCGCCCTTTAGGGCTGAGCTTTACCCACATTGTTTGAGGGCAGCGCGGGGACAGCCGTGACCGTCTTTCGGCCCGAAGGGCCAAGAGAACTTAGCCCAGGGCTTTACCCCCTGGGTAACCGTCAAATCACGATCGAGCCCTGAAGGGGCGGCAGAACCCGACGGCAACGCTTTCTACCGCCCCTTCAGGGCTCGATCGGGG
>JAFBAP010000177.1 GCA_019247695.1 Verrucomicrobiota bacterium
TTTGGACAAATCACCGTTGGCCACCGCCGTGGTCACCGCCGCGATGTTGCGCACCTGGCCCGTGAGGTTGCCGGCCATGGAGTTGACTGAGTCAGTCAGGTCTTTCCAGGTGCCCGCCACCCCGCGCACGTCGGCCTGGCCGCCCAGCTTGCCTTCGGTGCCCACCTCCCGCGCCACCCGGGTTACCTCGGAGGCAAACGAACTTAACTGATCGACCATGGTGTTGATCGTATTTTTCAACTCCAGGATCTCGCCCTTGACGTCGACTGTGATTTTCTTGGACAAGTCGCCGTTTGCCACCGCCGTGGTGACCTCGGCAATGTTGCGCACCTGGCCCGTGAGGTTGCCGGCCATGGAGTTGACCGAGTCAGTCAGGTCTTTCCAGGTGCCCGCCACCCCGCGCACGTCGGCCTGGCCGCCCAGCTTGCCTTCGGTGCCCACCTCCCGCGCCACCCGGGTCACTTCCGAGGCGAACGAGTTGAGCTGGTCGACCATCGTGTTGATCGTGTTCTTGAGCTCCAGGATCTCGCCCCGCACATCCACCGTGATCTTTTTTGAGAGGTCACCATTGGCCACCGCCGTGGTCACGGCGGCAATGTTGCGGACCTGGCTGGTCAGGTTTCCCGCCATGAAATTGACCGAGTCAGTCAGGTCTTTCCAGGTGCCGGACACACCCTCGACTTTGGCCTGGCCGCCCAGTTTGCCCTCCGTGCCCACCTCGCGCGCCACCCGGGTCACTTCCGACGCAAAAGAACGGAGCTGGCCGACCATCGTATTGATGGTGTCTTTGAGCTCGAGAAATTCGCCTTTAACGTCAACGGTAATTTTTTTGGCCAGATCCCCATTGGCGACGGCGGTCGTCACCGCCGCGATGTTGCGCACCTGGTTAGTGAGGTTACTCGCCATCAGGTTCACGTTGTTGGTCAGGTCTTTCCAGGTGCCGGCCACCCCGCGCACGTCGGCCTGGCCGCCCAGTTTACCTTCGGTACCGACCTCACGCGCAACGCGGGTCACCTCCGAGGCGAACGATCCGAGCTGGTCCACCATGGTATTTACCGTCCTGGCTGTACGCAGAAACTCGCCTTGGAGCTGGCGCCCTTCGATCTCGAGTGCCATGGTTTGCGACAGGTCGCCTTCGGCGACCGCCCCAATCACGCGGGCCATTTCGCTGGTCGGCTGCACCAGGTCGGCGATCAAATCATTGATAAGGGTGATCGACGTGGCCCACGCGCCTTGCACCTCCCCCAAACGGGCGCGCTGGTCGATCCGGCCTTCGCGGCCGACCGCCTGGCGAAGGCGCGCCAGTTCCTTGGCCATGCGTTCGTTCAGCTCGACAACTTCGTTAAATGTGTCGGCTGCCTTTCCCGCGATGCCGAGCCAGTCCACAGGCAGCCGAACCGAAAAATCACCCCGTTTCAGTGCGGTCAGCGCCGATAACAACACCCGGCTGTCCAGGGCGTCACTTGGCTGAGCGGATTCCGGCTCGCGCGGGATGCTACGCGTTCGAACCCGACGAGAGACCCACGTCGTGTGAGCAGAAGCCGAAGAGCCGTTTCCTGTAGCCATAATCACAACCTTATCGAATGAAAGAGGGGGGTTGATCAAGCACGCCGCAGAAGAACGCCGAAAAGAGGAAACATCCACAGATTACACAGATTGATACAGATTACGGTCACACCACGGGCACAGCGTAAGAGTTCACACGGTCACACCACGGGCACAGCGGGTTTGGCGGGCACGACGTAAGAGTTCACACGGCGAGCCATGGCGACCACGGCGGGAAGAAGAGTTATAGAGTTGACATCGGCGGCGCTTCCCCAAGCTCGCCCCCGGCACCCGTTACCCGCTAGCCGTTACCCGCCACTTCTTCATTCGTGGCATTCTCTGCCGCTCCGAACTCCGAACTCTGAGCTCCGAACCCTTTCTTCTTTCCGCCGTGGTCGCCGTGGTTCGCCGTGTTCGCCGTGTGAACTCTCACGTTGTGCCCGCCCAACCCGCTGTGCCCGCCGTCACTCGGCGCGAATGGCCAGGGGCGCCGGCGGATCTGACAACGATTGCAGGGTGAGCACTTGCACCGCGTCGCGTCCGCGGATCGACATCACCGGCATGATGCCGTGGCTGAGGATCGCTGCCGCGGCACGATCGTTCAACCACGCCTCGGCGCAAGGTTTCACCTGCGTTTCTCCGTCGCTCGTAAATTTGTGGAGCGGCAGGCCGCCCACCTCGCCCCCTTCTTCATACTCCGCTTCCAGAGCCTCATCGGCCGCGGCCGTCGCAAGCAGGTGACCGCAAAGCAGGGCCGGATTACCCCAGAGGTAGGACTCGTGGCCGGGGTTCGCGGGCATTTCCTCGAATGGAAATGCTTCAATCGGGTCACTGGTTTTGCCGTACGGCTGGCGAAGGAGGAACCGCGGCGCTGCCAACCCGAGGCAGGCGGCTTCACGCTTCCGGCGTAACGCGGCAAATTTCTCCGTTTCGTCCGGAGATTCCGATGTCCAATCGTCCGGGTCGGGTTGCACGGCAAACGAACTACACCCGACCAGTTGCGGGCTGGCGCCGGCGACAAACGCGCTTTGACAGGCGCGGGCCAGACCTGCGATTCCCGCCAGGACGCCGTGGTCCGGCGGCCCGAAGGTATAAAGGCCTAGGATCACGCCGGGACGGATTGTTTCCAGTTGCCGGTAAATTGCGCGTTTGACCGGATCCTCCGACCCTGCCGTCGCGGCGGCCGCGAGTTCAGCCCGGGAACAATCGATCACGTACAATTTTATTTCTTCGGTTACGTTGCGAACCAGAAAGTCGAGCCCGCGCCACGTTGCCTCCAGCCCCTGGAACTCCGGACGGTGCAGGAGCGCCCTGAGGCGTGTCGAAAGTTCCGCTTCCACGCGCGCGATCGAACTGCCGTGTCGCGGCGGTGCACCCGGGATGTTCGGGCCGACCACCTGCCGGATAAATCGATCGACGATCCCGCCGGATGAGGTTGCGTACTGTTCTCCGGCGCGTTCCCCAGCGGACTGTCCCAGCAGCCGGGTCAGCAGCCCCTCGGTGGATTCAGAAGGCGCAGGCACCGGGCCCGGCGATGGCGCGCCGCTTTCCGGCACTCCTCCTAACTCGCTTTCCGCCTGATTCGCAGTTGCCGGATTCAGGAGCCCGGTGCGCAGGCGGGCAAGCCGCGCCAGCGGTTCGACTTTGTCGATCAGGCGGTCAGGATGAAAGTCATCCAACTGCTGAAAGCGCAGGTTGACCTCTCCGTTACCCGCGTCGTCCGGCGGCAAACGCAGCGCGACGTTCATTCGCGCGAATTCCTGCTCGAAATTGTCGCAATCAGTCGGGCGCGGACCGGACTCCCGTCGCGCTTCTGCCCCGGGAGCGCGTCCGCTGAAATCTCCCACGATGGCGATCCGGAAAAGCGCGGCGCCCCTTTCCGGGTTGCTGCCTGATCGGAATGAAAATTGAACGCTCATTCAGTCCCTCGCTCAGCCCCTTGGGTGGTAACCTGGTCGGCTTTGGGTTTTGCGGCGCCCCGTTTAAGCAGGGCAAAGATGTCGCTATCCGTGGAAAGCACCAGGGTGGAATCCTTGGTGAAGGTCTTGTGGTAAGTTTCCAGGACCTTGAGGAAGGCGTAAAACTCCGCCGCTTGCGGGTTTTGCGTATAGGCGCGGGCGTAAATCTCGGTTGCCTTGGCGTCGGCTTCACCCCGGATCTGCTGCACGGTGCGGTAGGCGTTGGATCGGATTTCGTTCAGGTCACGCTCGCGCTGGCCGGCGATGCGCGCCGATTCACCTTCACCCTCGGAACGAAAACGCTGCGCGATCTGGAGCCGCTCACTGATCATGCGCTGGTAGATGCGATCAAGCACGTCGGGGTTGTAGTTGACCCGTTTGATCCTGAAATCGAGCACGGCGATACCGAACTCCGCCAGTTTTTGTGCGGCGGCGCCCTTTATTTCCTCTTCGATCTTCAACCGGCCGAATTCGATCGGGGGCAGGATGCCGATCGTACCGTTCGGACCGCCTTTCAGGGTCTCGTCGTGAAGCGGCTGGCGGTTTTTATCGGTGCGCACGATCTCGATCAGGTCGTGTTTGGCGATCGCGTTGCGGGTCTCGCTGCCGAGAATGTCTTCGAGACGGGACTGGGCGCTGCGCTCATCGTGCAAGCGGACGAAGTAAGTCGTCGGACCTTCGATGCGCCAGCGGGCGAACGCATCGACGTGGATGTAGGTTTTGTCCCTGGTGGGGATGGCGACCGGAGCGCCGTCCCATTCCAGGAAACGTTTGTCGAGCCGGTTCACGTTTTGCACGAACGGCAGCCTGAAATGGAGCCCCGGCTCGGTGATCGGCTGTCCGATCGGCTGTCCGAATTGCGTGATGATCACCTGCTCGGTCTGGTCAACCGTATAGAACGAGCTGAAGAGAAGCAGCAACAAAAGCAGGGCACCCGCGATAAGCGCCGCCGGGAGAAAACTTGTTCGCATCATTGGCGCCCCTCCGCAGGCGCAGGCTTGGCTGAGAGCGGCAGGATGGGCAGCAGTTGCCGCAGGGACTCGTCAACGATGATTTTCTGACCCATTTGCGGCAGGACGTCGCCCATGGTCTCCAGGTAGAGGCGGGTACGGGTGATCTCGGGCGCCTTGACGTATTGCTGCAGTACGGCCGTAAAAGCGGCAGCGTCGCCCTCCGCCTCATTAACCCGTTTGAAGCGGTACCCCTCGGCGGCGCGTATGTTTTCATCCGCCTGGCCTTTGGCTTTCGGCACCGCCTTATTGTATTCGCCGTTGGCGATATTGATCGCGTTTTCCCGGTCCTGCTGGGCCTTATTCACCTCGTTGAACGACGCCTGCACCGGGCTGGGCGGGTTCACGTTCTTCAACTGGACCTGATCGACGCGAATCCCAAGGTGGTACCGTTTCGACAGCTCCTGCATCCGGGCGAGCGCTTCAACCTCGATGTCCTGCCGTCCGATCGTGATCAACTCGTCAACGGTACGGTCCCCGATCACCTCACGCATGGCGGCTTCCGACAAGTCACGGAGGGTTTCTCCCGGGTTACGGACGTCAAAAAGGTACTGGCCCGGGTCTTCGATGCGATATTGCACGACCCATTCGACCAGGGCCGCGTTCAGGTCGCCGGTGACCATCGATTTTTCCTCGTCCTGGTCCTGGCTGGCCTGAATCGCATTGGTTAGATAGCCCGGCGTGGCGAAGCCGAACTCGAGTTTCAGCTGGCGCCGCGTCGGCACCACCGTTACCTCGTCGATGCCTAACGGAAGCTTGAGGTGCAGCCCCGGTTCAACGGTTTTGAAGAATTTTCCGAAGCGTTGCACCACCCCCTGCGACTCGGCTCCCACGGTGTAGAACGACGTCCACAACCCCGCGAGCAACAGGAGGCCAAGCACGATGAAGATGATCATCCAGCCGGTCGATGGCCGGTCGAAGTTCACCTTGATGACGGGTGGCGGGTAATCAGCCATGGGAATCACTCCGAAGCGCGTCAATCTCCCTGAGCATTCCGTCAACTATGGCCTTCACGATGACCTCACCTTTTTGGCGCGTTGCCAGCGTGGCGTCACCATAGATCCCGGAAACCGAATAGACGCCCTCTCCTTGCGGATGCCGCGTAAGGCTGCGCCCCGGCGAGGGATTATAATCCTTGACGGCCTTGCGCATGTCGACGGTTGAAGGCGCGATAAATAACATCATGGAAGTCTCGATTTCATCCGCATGGGTTCCGCCCTCCTGGGTTGCCAACTGCGCCCCTACCGGTTCGATGAGCTTGAGAATGTCGGTATAACGGAACCGGATTCCCTCCCCGGCAAGGATCTTCGCCGTCAACTCCAGCGGTTTTATCGTGGATACACCGGTGTTCAAGGCGTAAAACTTGCGCGGGCGGTACCGGGCCAGGCTCCGGCATATGTCGACCATCAGGTCCCGGGCGGTCTCGAGCCGCAAGGTAATGGAGCCGGGGTACTCAATGAAAGCCGGATAGTAATGGTAATTGACGGTCGGCGCAATCACAACCTCGGCGCGCCTCATGACCTCGTGTTTGAAGTATTCGGCCAGAAGCCAGTCGTTTTTGAGCTTGAGGTGCGGCCCGTGCTCTTTGGCCTCGGCGCCGATCGGAATGACGACGATGGTATCGGGCCCCAGCGCGGGTTCGGCTTCCTGCCAGGTCAGCTCTTCAAGCAGAATGCCTTTCACGCAGGTATAACACCGCCTTTCGGGGTTACGGGATGGATCCACGGACGACACCGAAAGAATAATCCGCAGAACACGCAGAAGAACGCAGAAAAGAGAGAAAACATCCACAGATTACACAGATTGACACAGATTGAGGACTTGGCGGCAACTCCAAGGTTGACACTCGCACCCACCCCCATGCTGCCGCTCCGAACTCCGAACTCCGAACTCCGAACTCCGAACTCCGAACTCCGAACTCCGAACTCCGAACCCCGAACTCTCCCCTCTTCCCGCCGTGGTCGCCGTGGTCCGCCGTGTTCGCCGTGTGAACTTTTACGTCGTGCCCGCCAAACCCGCCGCGACCGCCGTGTGACCGTGTGAACTCTTACGTGGTGCCCGCCAGACCCGCTGTGCCCGCCGTGTGCTGCCGTGCCCGCTGTGTGCTACGGTAGCTGCCATGCCTTCGCCGAAACACCCCCCGAAAAAAACCACCAGCACCAAAAAAGCACCAAATGCCCTGGCCAAACCCGTGCGTCCCGATCAGACCCTGGCGGCCATCGTGGGCTCGGACCCCCTGCCCCGGACCGAGTTGACGAAACGGGTTTGGGCGTACATCCGCGAGCATAAGCTCCAGGACCCTCAGGACCGGCGCCGCATCCGGGCCGACGACAAACTGCGTGCGGTCTTCAACGGCCAGGACTCGGCCTCAATGTTCGAGCTGACCAAGTTCGTCAACGGGCACCTGGCCTGAGGGCGGATGCCGAATCGCGTAACCTGCGCGGGCGTGCGTTTCGCCACCGCGTTCCGCCCCTGCCCCGGCGCGCGAGGGATGGAGGCCGGAAGCCGGTTTTGGCTCCGGTCCACCCCTTGCTCGTCCGGGCGGCGGCGTTATCATCTCCAGAGTCCGTCATTTGTGGCATTTTTCGGCTCGTGGCATTTGTGGCATTCCGTCCGTCAGCCAGTCCATCATTTGTCGCATTTTTCAGGGGCGACTTTCACTTGCAAGCGGCAACCCCCTTTCGATAATATTAAGGCACTCATGGCCACGTACATCTACGAGACGGTCCCGGACAGTCCCGGTGAATCCGTTCGGCGATTTGAAGTGAAGCAGAGCATGAAAGACGCCGCGCTCACTCATGATCCTGAGACCGGCAAACGGGTTCGACGGGTGATTTCCGGCGGGCTGGCCATCATGACCGGCAGGCGGGGGTTAGGCCCGGACGCGAGCGGAGCGGTTACTCGCCGGCGCTCATGCGGCGGTGGTGCGTGCGGTTGCTGCTGAGAACATAGATGTCTTCCGACGAGCAACCGGGTTTGTTCCAGGATACCCCGCGGGGTGGCGCTTCGTCGCGGCTGGAATCGTTGGGCAACGGGCAGCACCGGTCTGCCGTTAAGAACTACGTGCTCGACACCAACGTGCTCCTGCACGATCCCCACTCGGTTTACCGGTTCGCGGACAATCACGTCTGGATTCCCATCGATGTGCTTTGCGAACTGGACAAGTTCAAGAACGAACCGACCGAACGTGGCGCCAACGCACGCGCGATACACCGGTTTATGACGCGGTGTTTCAACCAGAACAGCCGCCTGGTGACCCGGGGCGCCAAAACGCCGGGAGGCGGCACCATCCGGATCGCGGTGAATGAGTGCATCTCCGCGTTGCGGACGAGCAAAGGGTTCCGGCGGTTCCAGCAAACTTTTCGCGACCTGGACAAGCCGGATCACCGGATCCTCGCGCTTTGCCTTTACATCAAGAATAAATCGCCTGACCGGACCATCCTGGTCACCAAAGATCTCAACATGCAACTCAAGGCCTTGTCGATCGGCCTCGAGGCCCAGGATTACGAAAACGACAAGGTTGAGGTTACGGACGTCGAGGGTTACGGCCAGAAGGAAATCCAGGTTGATGCGTACCAGATGCAACGCTTCGCGAGTGCGCGCGAACTGCAGTTGCAACGGCCCCCGGACCTGGAGGTGAACGAGTACGTTTTCCTGGTCGACGAGGCCGGCAAGATGTTGCCCGCACGGCACGCTGGCAACGGGCTTTGCCGGAAACTGACCCTGCCCGCGGCGCTCACCAATCCGCGCGGCGTGCACCTTAAGCCGCTGAACCTGGGCCAGCAATGTCTGCTGGACGCCCTGCTCGACCCGGAGGTTGCGTTGGTGACCTGTTACGGCCAGGCCGGGACCGGCAAGACGTTGCTGGCGGTGGCCGCAGGTTTGCACCTTTACTGGTCTCAGGCGTTCAGCGGGATCACGGTCAGCCGTCCGGTGGTTGCGATGGGCGACACGCTCGGCTTTCTGCCCGGGGCGCTCGATGAAAAAATGAAGCCGTGGCTGCAATCGATTTACGACGCGTTTGAGTTGTTGTTGCCTTCCCAGCCGCCGCTGGAACCGGACAGAAAAGGGCGGAAGGGTAAGCCGGCGGAGATAATGGCGCCGAACTCCGGCAACGGCGGGCTCAAACCTTACGAGCAGCTGATTGAGCAAGGGTGCGTGGAAATCGAGGCGCTCTGTTACATTCGCGGCCGGTCGATCCCCAACCGGTATTTCGTGCTGGACGAAGCGCAACAACTGACCCCGCTCGAAGCCAAGACGGTGGTGACCCGCATGTCCAAAGGCTCCAAGCTGGTCATGGCGGGTGACCCGGCTCAGATTGACAATCCATACGTCGACAGCCGTTCAAACGGGTTGGTCTACACGCGAAACCGGCTCAAGGGCCAGGCGGTTACCGCCCACGTATGCCTGACCAAGGGTGAGCGCAGTGCACTGGCCGAAATCGGCGCGAACCTGATGTGATCGCCTCGACTCTGATTAATTTATGAGCAATTCCCCCCTCTTCTCCCTGGACGATCGCATCGCGCTGGTTACCGGCGGTGCGCGCGGAATCGGCTTCGCCTCAGCTCAGGCGTTAAAGGAGCATGGCGCCAAAGTCGTGATCATCGACATAAACGCTGAACTGGGCCAGCAGGCCGCGCAGAAGCTCGGGGCCGAGTTTATCGCGGCTGACCTGACGAAGTCAGACCAGGTACGGCAGGCCGCCGGTTCGATCGTCGAGAAGCATGGCCGGATCGACGTGGCCCTCAATAATGCGGGCATCGCCGTAAATGTGCCCTCCGAGGAATGTTCCGATGAGGATTGGTTGCGCGTGATCAACATCAACCTGAACGCCGTTTTCTTTTGTTGCCGCGAGTTCGGCAAAGTGATGTTGCAGCAAGGCCGGGGAAGCATCATCAATCTTGCGTCCATGTCCGGCGTAATTTCCAATACTCCGCAACCTCAATCGGCCTACAACGCGTCTAAAGCCGGCGTGATTCTGCTGACGAAATCGCTGGCCGGGGAATGGGCCAAACGCGGCGTGCGCGTCAACAGCATTTCGCCGGGCTACATCGGCACGGAGATGACGAAGCTGGGCATGTCGCAATCGGACTGGTACCAGCGCTGGCTCGAATTCACGCCGATGGGGCGCCTGGGTGAACCGCAGGAGGTGGCCAACACCGTGGTGTTTCTCGCTTCGGATGCCAGCAGCTATTTCACGGGAAGCAATCTCCTCGTGGACGGCGGTTACACGGCGTGGTAGCCGCGCGCAGCGGGCGAACCGTCACCGTTATTTCCAGAACCGCTGCCGCGCGCGGGACAAGGCCTTCGCCGCGAGTTTGGCTGCGTCCAGCAAATCCCTATCGACGTTGAGGCGCGGCAACGTCAAAGGAAGGGTGTCCGAACCTGCCAGGTCCGTCACGGTGGTGCATGCGGTGCTGAATCCGGCTTCCCGCACGGCGTCGACCACCGCCGGCGTAAGGCCGCCGTAAGGATAGGCAAAGTGGCGGACCTCACGTCCGAACGTGTCTTCGAGCTTTTTTTTGCCCGCGAAAATTTCCTCGCGCGCCTGCGCCAAGGGGATCTGGTCCAGGTGCGGGTGGGTCACCGTGTGGCCGCCGATGTCATGGCCGAGGCTGAGCCAGTCCCGCACCTGCGAGTCGTCCATGAGGGGCTCCATCGTGTTGTCCACGCCGGCATCCCATTCGTTGCGCATGCCCAGCCGGCCGGCAACCAGGAAGTTGATGGCCCTGAGCCCCAGCCCGGCCAGGCAGGGGCCTGCACGCTCGAGTGCGCTGACGAACCCATCATCAAACGTCAGCACAAAACCTTTATTCCGCGATGGTGACGGGTCGCGGACTTCGTCCAGGCGCAAGCATGCAACCCCTGCCCGCTTCAGCTTGCCGATTTCCGTCGAAAAGGTCTTCGGCGCCACATAGAGCTGGGGCCAATTGGCGCCGGCCGGTAACCGGTTGATCCGGTGAAACATGAAGATCGGCGTGACGCCCTTCGAGTCGAAACAGCGGACCTTGGCGGCGGCAACCAGGTTCATAGGCGGGATCATCGTCGAAAACAACGGTCCCTCCCGCGAACGGGAGGGACCGAATGCGCCGAGGCGCCGGGAGACCGGACGCCGTCTCAGAAGTCGTACTTGTCGACGTTGTCCTTCGTGAAAATAAACGGCTTGCCGAGAAGGATCTGGCTACCGTTGATGATCTGCAGCTTACCGAGGCGTCCCGCGTCCATTTCCGTGTCGCCCGGCTTGAGTTTCCCATCAACGACGTTGCGCATGGCGTAAGCCGCAGCGTACCCGAGGTCGACCGGATTCCACAACACGACTTCCTTCACGGCGCCGTTCTTTACGAAGGGCTTCATCTGGTTCGGCGTAGAGAGCGGAATGACGGCGATTTTACCGATCAGACCGGCCGAGGTGATCGCATCGGCCACGCCCGGCCCGGCAACGCTGGACAGGCCGATGATGCCTTTCACGTTCGGGTAGGCCTTCAGGATCTGTCCGGTCACCTTGAAGGCGAGCTGTTGGTCTTCTTCGGCCGGCAGGATCGTCACCAGGTTAAGCTTCAAACCTGCAGCCGGAATGTATTTTTTGATTTCGGCGATCCAGGCGTTCTGGCCCGCGGCCGTGGTCGAACTGGTGACGATGGCGAAATCCGCGCTCGGGCCGACCTGGCTGACGAGCGAATCAATCAGGGCTTTGGCCACCCCGTCCGGAGTGCACATCTGGACAAACCATTCCCGGGCGTCAGGTTCGGATTCGGCGTCATACCCGATCACGTGGGTACCGGATTTCAGGGCCTTACGAAGCACCGGCGAAATGGCTACCGGATCATTCGCGGCGAAAAAGATTCCATCCACCCCGCGGGAGATTGCGTTGTCGATGTACTCAATCTGTTTCTGGATATCGCCCTCGGTCGGCGCGTCCGTCGTGACCTGGGTTTGCTCCCCGTTTTTGGTGATCTCGGCGCACCCTTCCGCGATCCCTTTGGCCGTCGCGTTAAAGTAACCGATGCCGATCAGCTTCGGGACGTCGGCCAGGACGATCTTTTTACCTTTAAGATCTCTCGCGTGAGTTGGCTGGCCGCCATTGTAGGCCGCGTGTGAACCGGAGTCGGCCGGAGGTGCATCGGCTGCGAACGCAGGCAGACCGGGCAGGGTGGCGAGGAGCAGGATGCTCCCGGTAAGGAGACGTTTATGCAATGTCATATATCGGGGGAACAACCAGAGGTTGGTTTTCTTCAGAGGTTGGTTTTTTCAGGAGGTGGGTTTCGGGTTGGTTTTGACTGAACGTTGGCCCGCGAGGGCGTACTTTTCTAGAAGTTGATTCAGCAGGATGGACGCGATCAGCACGCTGCCGATGAGGATCACCGTACCCTCGCCGCGAACGCCGGAGAGCTGCAGTCCGTTCTTCAGCAGTTGAATGATCACGACCCCGAGGGTGGTGCCGAGGATGGTGCCGCGCCCGCCGAAGATGCTGGTGCCGCCGAACACGACGGCGGCGATAACGTCGAGTTCAAGACCGGTGGCGGCATCGGCCCGGGTACTGGTCACGCGGGACGTGTAGATGAACCCGGCCAGGCCCGCCATGAATCCGCTCAGGGAATAGACGATCAGCTTGATTCGGCCGACGCGCAGACCGGCGAAGCGAGCCGCGGTTTCGTTGTTGCCGATGGCGTAAAGGCTGCGGCCGAACGGCGTGCAGGCCAACGCCAGTGCGCTCACGATCAGGACCACGATGAGCAGGTAAAATTGTACCGGCAACCCGAACGGTTCGCCGCTGCCCCAGAATGAGAACGATTCGGGAAAGCCATGCACTGAACGCGACTCGCTGATTCCGTACGACAGTCCACGGTAAATGGCAAGGGTCGCCAGCGTCACGATCAAGGGCGGAACGCCCAGGTAAACGATCGCCAGCCCGTTCAAGTAACCGGCGACGGTCCCGCCCAGGATCGCAAAGATGACCGCCAGCCACAGCGGCAGGTGAAAGGTTTGCCACGAAAAACCGAGCAGGATTGCGCTGAGCGCAACCATTGAACCGACGGACAGGTCGATTCCGCCCAGGATGATGATGAAAGTCATCGGAACGGCGAGCAGGGCCGTCTCGGTGAGAAACCGCACCTGGTTCAGCAGGTTGGCCGGGGTAAGAAACCGGTCGGAGGTGAATGAAAGCACGGCCATCGCAATCACCAGGATGCCGATCATCATGGCTTCCTGCACCGTCAGCCAGGGCAGACCCAGAAAATGGGGCGATGAAGCCGTGGCGCTGACGTTACCTCCGCCGACAACGCCGGCCGACGAGGTTTGGCGGCGCCGGAACACATCGAGCAGGATGGTCAGAAGAATGAGGGCACCCTGGACGGTCTGGAACCATTCGGACCGGATGTGCAGAAAGACGAGTGCACTGCCGATGATCTGCAGAAGAATGGCCCCCAGCAGCGCGCCGAAAACCGTCCCGGTACCGCCGAGGATGCTGACGCCGCCGATCACGGCGGCCGTGATGACGGTGAGCTCGAAACCCGTTACGGCGTTTGACTGGATGGCGGTAAAGTTTGTCGCGTAAAGGACGGCGGCAATACCGACGAGCAGGCCGTTGAGAACGAAAACCCGCATCGTGATTTTCCGCTCGGAAATCCCCGACAACCGCGCCGCTTCCGCATTACCGCCGACCGCGTACAGCTGGCGGCCTCCTTCGAAGTAGCGCAGCCAGACGGAGAACGCGACCCCGAGGACGATCAGAACGCAGATGGGCAGGGGCACCCCGAGCAGGTGCAAGCGGGCGACGGTGAATCCGGGCGGCAGCCCGTAGATCCATTTGCCGCCGGTTGCCAGGATCAAGCCGCCTTTGAGGATACTCGCCATACCCAAGGTGGCGACGATGGCCGGGATGCGCCCATAGGCAACCAGGATGCCGTTGATCAGTCCGATCACGCCGCCCACCAGAATGGTGACCGGAAACACGACCCCGAGCGGCGTGCCGGCGACCGCGAGTTTTCCTGCCACCGTCGCGCAAACGCCCAGGGCCGCCCCGATCGAGATGTCGATGTGCCCGCAAAGGATGATCATCGTCATCCCGACGGCAGCCACGCCGATATAGGACGAATTATAAACGATATCGACGAGGTTGCCGGGAGCGATAAAGCCGCGGTTGATGGCGCTGACTCCGGCCAGCACCACAATAAAGGCAAAAATCAGGACGGTTTCCTGACGATTGATCCACCCCCAGTCGGCTTTTCGCGGGTACGTCGCCCCGGGCGGGGCGTAAGGAGCGCTTGAGCTACTCGAATCGGACGAGACGGTGGTGGGAGGCATAGATTTGGCTCGGCATCTTGATGTTCCGGACCGGTGGTGATCGGAACGCGACCAGCGTCGCGTTCACGCCGGCGCCATCCTTTCAGATCTCATCAGGCTTCGGGCTGGGGCCGGCATTGACGCTGGTGCTCAGGGCAGCCACTCCGCGGCCGAGCGCTGCGGCCAGGACCTTCTCCTGGTCTGCTTCCTTGCGGGTGAACTCCGCCACCAGCCGTCCTTCGCGCATCACCGCGATCCGGTCCGAAAGTCGAAGCACCTCCGGCAAATCGCTGGAGATCACGACGATCGCCATGTTTTCTTCGCGGGCCAACCGGTCAAGCAAACGGTGGATCTCGGCGCGCGCGCCCACGTCAATCCCACGGGTCGGTTCGTCCACGATGAGGAGCTTCGGTTTCGTGGCCAGCCACTTGCCCAGCACGATTTTCTGCTGGTTGCCGCCGGAAAGGTTGCGCGCGAGCTGGTGACGATACGGCGTCTTGATCCGGAGCGACCCGATGAAATCATCGGCCAGGCTTTCCTCCGCGCTGAAATCCAGAAAGGGTCCGCGCACCAGTTCCCAGACGCGGGTGAGGCTGATGTTCTGCGCTACCGTCATGGCCGTGACCAAGCCTTGGCGCTGCCGGTCTTCCGGAACGTACGCGATGCCCAAGGCGATCGCGTCTTCCGGAGAATGGATCCTGACCGGCCGTCCATCCACCTCGATCGAACCGGCTTCGGCCGGCATGACGCCGAAAACGGCCTGGGCAAGCTCCGAGCGGCCGGATCCGATCAGGCCGGCTAACCCGACGATTTCCCCTGCCCGCACCTCGAGCGAGGCGTCGCGCAGCAGAGGCCGCCGGGCAAGGTTGCGGACCCGCAGAAAGACCGGGCTGGCATGGGAAGGCGCATCGAGATGGGGCGCCGGCTCCTGTGAAAGCGCACGTCCGACCATCATCCGAATCAACTCCGGCTCGGTGGTATCGCACGTCGGTTTGGTTCCAACCAGCTTCCCGTCACGCAGCACGGTGACGCGGTTGGACAGCGCAAAAATTTCGTCCAGACGGTGGCTGATGTAGATGATGGCAGCCTGCTGGGTCCGGAGTTTGCGGATGACGCCGAACAAGCGCTCCGTGTCGTGCTGGGTGAGCACGGCGGTAGGCTCGTCGAGGATCAGGATCCGCGCATGCCGGGACAGGGCTTTGGCGATCTCCACCCGCTGGCGGTTGCCCACCGACAAGGTTCCTACCCGGGCGCGTACATTCAGGTCAGCGGCATCCAGGGAGGCCAGCAGGTCCGCGGCTTCCTTGTCGGCCCGCGCCCAATCCAACAGGCCGAGCCAGCGCCGCGGGATGTGGCCCGCGAAAATATTCTCGGCGACGGTCAGCTCCGGGTACAGGCTGAATTCCTGGTAGATCGTGGCCACCCCCTTGGCCTGCGCCTCACCCGGGTGCGCGTAGCGGACCGGTTCGCCCTTCACGCGCATTTCCCCTTTGTCCGGGGGATAAACGCCGGACATGATCTTGATCAGGGTCGATTTGCCTGCACCGTTTTCACCGAGCAGCGCATGGACTTCCCCGGGCCGGACGTCGAAGGAAACATCATCGAGCGCCTGAACCCCGGGAAAAGACTTGCTGACGTGGCTGATCTCGAGCAACGGCCCGGACGTTTCGGGGGGAGCCATGGAGGATAAATAGCCTTGAGCACGAACAAATAGCAACCAGGGAAATGCCACGAATGCCACAACCGGAGAAATGCCACAAACAGAGGAGAATCCGTACTGCGTCGTTCGTTCCTGAAATCACACGGGCCGGGAATTACGATGGTGCATTTTTCTGGTTCTGTCATCGATGGCATCGGCCCAATGCCACGAGCTGAAGCGCTTCAGGAATCACACGAACAAGGGACGTTCTGTCATTTGTGGCATTTTTCCGCTTGTGGCATTCGTGGCATTTCCCGGCGTGCCCGCCTCAGTCTGAGATCACCTGCTCGTACGTGCGCTCGGCGACGGCGGCGCGCAGCTTTTGGTAGAGCGGACGCAATCCTTCGGGAATGATGCGCGTCTCGCCCAGCACGGTCATGAAGTTATGATCCCCCGCCCACCTCGGGACGATGTGCAGATGAACGTGGTTCTCGGCGCCGGCGCCGGCCGACGAGCCGATGTTCCAGCCGATGTTGAATCCTTGAGCTTTTGATACCCGCCGGAGCAGCTCTTCGGCGTAGATGGCGAGATTAAGCAGCTCAAGCCGTTCGGGCCCGGCCAATTCATGAAGGTCCGCACACTTGCGGTATGGAACCGCCATCAGGTGGCCGGCCGTATAGGGATAACGGTTCATGATGAGAAAGGAGCTTTTCAGGCGCAAGAGCACCAGATGCTCCTCGTCATCGGAGGATTGCGCTGCCGTCAGTAAGAAGTCCGGATCACGATCTTTGTGTTGGAAGTATTCTATCCTCCAGGGAGCCCAAAGGTTCTTCCATACGTTCGGTAGATTCTCCATGGTCGTCAGATGCTAAATTCGCATTCCGGTTAACTGGTTTGGTCACACTTTTGCCAGGCTGGATCCGAGATGATTGAGGAGGGTTCTCGCGGCACGTTGTCCCGCCTCTTCTTCACCAAGGGCTTGAATCACTTCGGCCATTCCATTAACCATCGTCCGCCGTGTGCCCTGGTCGTCGGCGAGCTTTTCAAGCGCCTCGACGATCCGGCCCGGTTCAGCGTCTTGCTGGATAAACTCCGGGATGAGCGGCCGGCCGGCAAGGATGTTAGGCATCCCGAGATAGTCGACGCGGATCAAGGTCCGGCCGACTGCATAGGTTAACCAGGACACCTTGTAGATCAGGACGAATGGCATCCGGAAAAAGCTCGCCTCCATGGTGGCCGTACCGGACGCAACCATGCCCACCCAGGCGCGCTGCATCAACGCCGGGGCATCCTTCAGGGCGATTTCCATCCCCGCGAAACCGGCGGCATCCGCCAGGGAGCGCATATGCTCGCGAAGCGTTTCGTTCACCGCGGAAGCCTCGAACCGCAGGTGAGGCTTTTTCGCACGCAGCGCCCGGGCCGCCGCCAGCATGACGGGAAAGATCCGTTTAACCTCCCGCGCCCGGCTGCCCGGGAACAAGCCGATCAGTGAAGGGTCACGCTCCACGTTACGCCGTTGCCGCGCGAGTTCATTGACCATGGGGTGGCCGACGAATTCCGCTTTCAGCCCGCTCCGCCGGTAGAGCGCCGGTTCGAACGGAAAGATGCATAGCATCAGATCAAGGTACGCTGCCATCCGGGGAATGCGGGCCCGATTCCAAGCCCAAACCTGCGGGCTGATGTAGAACACCAGCCGTCCCCGGTACCCCTGGCGCTTCAAGTAACGCGCCAGCCGGAGGTTAAACCCCGGGTAATCCACGAAGATGACTGCGTCGGGCTGAAGGGCCATGATCTGGCGGTACATGCGGTAAAACTGGGCCCGAAAATAGGGGTACTTCAGGAGCACGTCCCAGAGGCCGACTACGGCTTCGTGAGTCCATTCAAACAGACTACCGCCGGCGATCGCGTTCATTCTGGGTCCGCCCGCGCCGGTAAACCGGATCTCCGGCCGCAGCGCGAGCATTTCCCGCATCAGCACCGCCGCATGCGCGTCCCCGCTGGTCTCCCCGGCAACGATGTAAAGGTTCATCAAGAGGGCAATGCCTGGGGCGACGGCGTCTCAACCGGCGTGCGGTCCAGGTCGGCCAATCCCTGGCGAATCCGCCCGGTGATGTCGATGGCCAGCTCAAGCGCCGCCGCCGCTCCGGAGCCGGACACCACCGGTTCGCCGCCTCGCCGGCAGCAATCAATGAACGAGTGCAACTCACGTTTAAGCGGCTCGTCTTTCTCAACCGCAACGCTCTCGCGAACGATCCGGCCATCAACCAGTTGGTAAATCTCGCCGCTCTGGTTTTGGTAATCGAGCGACAAGTAGGCGTTCTCCTGGAAGACGCGAAACTTGCGCATTTTCTCCGGGCTGATCCGGCTTGCGGTGACGTTGGCGACGCACCCGTTCCGGAATCGGAGGCGGGCATTGGCGATGTCTTCACCCTTGCTGAGGACGGGTACACCCACGGCGTCAACGCTCTGCACGGGCGACCGGACCAGGTGCAGGATGATTTCCAGGTCGTGAATCATGAGGTCGAGCACCACGCCGATTTCCAGGCTGCGAAAAGGGTATGGGGAGAGCCGGTGCGCCTCGATGAACCGCGGCCGGGTGAGGCGTGCCTCCAGAATGCTGAGCACGGGATTAAAGCGTTCCACATGGCCGACCTGAAGGACCAGGCCGCGTTCCCGGGCGAGGTCCACGAGCATCTTGGCCTGTTCCGGGGTCTCGGTAATCGGCTTTTCAACCAGGACGTGCTTCCCGCGCCGGAGGAGGAACGAAGCCATCTCGTAATGCGCAGGCGTGGGCGTCGCGATGGTGGCGGCGTCCACTTTTTCAGTAAACTCCTCCAGGTTCCCGGCCATGGCCACGCCATACTCGCGGGAGATCGCCTGACTGACGTCAGGATTAACGTCGAGGATGGCGGTAAAATCCGCGTTCGGCAACCCGGCGCAGATTCGGGCGTGGTTCTTGCCGATGCTTCCCACCCCGAGGACACCGACGCGAATTCGTTTACTCATTTTTCAACCCACACAGGGTGATGCCGGTCCGGCCGGCATCGGCAACAACGGCCGTCCGGTCCAGCAGCAACGTTAAGCCGGCCTCAACGGCGATCAGCCGGACCCCGGCCTGGGCGGCTGTCTCAAAGGTTTTAATCCCGATCACCGGGACGTCGAACCGGAGATCCTGGTTCGGCTTCGAAACTTTGACCACGACGGCGTTCCCGCGGCCCAAGGCACCGCCGCGCTGCATGGCTTCATTGGTCCCTTCGAAGGCTTCCACGGCCAGCACCGTGCCATTTTTGATCACAACCGTCTGGCCGATGTCGAGGCGCGAGATCTCTTTGGCGATTCGAAAGCCGTACCGGGCGTCATCCAGCAGGCGCCGTTTCGGTTTCGGCCCTCCGATCAGGCCTTCAGGGGCAAGTGAATCTTCCAGGAAGGTGTAGGCCGGCAGCAACTCGATGCCGGCGACGGCCAGTTCTGCGGCGACGGCGCCAAACAACGATTCGGCATTCCGCTCCCGAAGCCGGCTTATCAGGATTAACGCCTTGAGATCGGGACGAAGGTCGAACAGGTTTTTCGGTGCGAGCTGGCCCGCCATGATCGCGCGTTTGACTCCCGTGGAATTAAAATAAGTGAGCAGCCTGCCGAGCTGCCCTACCCTTAACCACTCAACCGAATCGGCCAGCGACCGGATCTCGGGATCGGTCTCATTCTCGAACGCCGCGACGTGAATCGCGGAGACACCCCGGCGCCGCGCGGCCTTCGCCACCAGCAACGGGTAGATCCCGTTCCCGGCGATGAGGCCAAGCGCTCCTGATGAAACCATGGTCGGATTGTCGACGCGACCTTACCTTTTCGCCAAGGGATTTTCGTGCGGCGGGCACAGCGAGGAGGGCGGGCACAACGCAAGAGTTCACACGGCGAGCCACGGCGACCACGGCGGGAAGGCAGGAATCATCCGCAGAACGCGCAGAAAAGAGAAAAGATCCACAGATTACGCGGATTACACAGATTCGAGGCTTCTAAATCGCTGCTGCGTGGCTCTGAGTGGCTTCATCTGCGTTCTTCTGCGTGTTCTGCGGATGATTCCTGCCTTCCCGCCGTGGTCGCCGTGGTCCGCCGTGTTCGCCGTGTGAACTCTTACGTCGTGCCCGCCCTCCTCGCTGCGGCCGCCGTGCGACCGTGTGAACTCTTACGTGGTGCCCGCCATCACCGGATTCAGCTGACAGACCGCCGACCAGAACGTCGGGCCGAAAAATTCGAGAAAGCGCTCCTGGAGCTCACGCGCGCGAGATTCCCCTTCGTCGGTCACGGCAAAGACCGTCGATCCCGAGCCCGACATCAAGCAAAGTCTGGTTTCCGGCTGCCGGGCCAGCCATGATTTCAGGACGGGCAGGATCACGTATTTCGGGAAAACGGCCGGCTCCAGGTCATTGCGCAGCCGGCCCCAGGGCGTACCGACGATTTGACCCCGTTGTTCGGCCGGGGGCAGGCGGGCGTAGGCCGCATAGGCGGCAGCCGTTGGAATGCCGAAACCGGGTTTAGCCAGTAGAGACCATAAGCCGTCCGGCAAGGGTCTGGCCGTCGTCACCTCGCCACGGCCGGTGCACCATGCCGGTTTGCACCGGATAAAGAAGGCGGTATCAGACCCAAGCCGGGCGGCAAGTGCGGCCAGTTCGTCATCGGTCAGGGTGCGGCCGTGCAACCGGCTTAGAAGGCGCAACGTGGCGGCGGCATCGCTGCTGCCCCCGGCCAACCCCGCACCGATCGGGATGCGCTTGGTGAGCTCGATCCGGTAGGAGGATTGGGTGCCGGTTTCCTGTCGAAAAAGCTGGACTGCCCGGAAGATCAGGTTACCATCGTCCCAGCTTAGCCCCGGGGTCTCCGTTGAAAAGTAGTCAGCTGCCGCGAATTCGATCTCGAGCCGGTCAGACAGCCCGACGGGCACCATCCAGGTAGCAACCTCGTGGAAACCGTCCGGACGCCGCCCCAGGAGTTCAAGGGTGAGATTGATCTTGGCGGGCGTCTCAATCGTCATGCATCGTCCTTACGTGAGCGAACCGCAGACCGCAAAAGACAAAATCATCATTCCGCTCGATGTGCCTGACCGTTCCCATGCCTTGCGTCTGGTGGAACGCCTTGGCGAGGAAGTGGGTTGGTTTAAAATCGGCCTCCAGCTTTTCTCCGCGGAGGGTCCGGCGCTGGTCCGCGAAATCCGCGGGACCGGCGCAAACGTGTTCCTGGACCTGAAGCTGCACGACATCCCAAACACCGTCCGCCATGCCGTGGCGGCGGCGGCCAACCTGGACGTCCAAATGCTCACGATCCATCTGCTGGGCGGGGTCGAGATGTGCCAGGCGGCAGTCACCGGGCGGGCTTCCGCGCCGCTGCTTCTCCTGGGCGTGACGGTGCTGACCAGCCACACCGATGGCACCCTGCGGGAGACGGGATTCCGGACGACGGTTGAGGACGAGGTTCTGCTGCTTGGTGACCTGGCCAAGAGCACGGGCATTACCGGACTGGTGGCAAGCCCGAAAGAAGCGCCGTTCCTCCGTGCTCATTACGGTTCGGTCTTCACCATCGTTACCCCCGGCGTGCGTCCCTCCTGGTCGGAAGCCGGTGACCAGAAAAGGTTTGTGACTCCTGCCGACGCCATCCGCGCCGGTGCAGATTACCTGGTAATTGGGCGACCCATCACCGCGGCGCCCGACCCGCGCGAAGCATTACACCGGGTGATCGATGAAATTGCGGGTATGCCTGACTGACGGACGCATGCGATACGCCTTCCTTTTTGCCGGTTTGTTCTTTGCCTGGGGTGTTTCCGGGCTGGCCCAACGGGTCGTCGAGATCGACCTGACTAACCAGCGCGTCTATCTGCTGGACCGCGACCGGGTGATTCTGAATTCGCCGATTTCTTCGGGGCGTCCGGGACGCGAAACGCCGACGGGGACGTTTCGCATCACCGATAAGGACGTCAATCACGCCTCGAGTTTCTATGGCTTTTTCGGCAATCCGGTCACCAGGCAGATCGTCGTTGCCGACGCTGATATCGACATGAAGCGGCCGCCGGGCCTGGAATTTGTCCGAGCCCCGATGCGGTACTACATGCAGTTTCAGCCTGCCATCGGGTTACACGCGGGCTTTCTTCCCGGCTACCCTGCGTCGCATGGCTGCGTCCGGATGCCGGAGGAGTACGCGATTGCCTTGTTCCAGTCGGTAAGCATCGGCACGCCCGTCCGCGTGTACGGCCACCCGCAGCCCGGCCGGCTGTACTGGGCATCGGCGCGTACCGCTCCCCATCCGGCCGTTGTCAGTCCGGCGTTCATCACCCCGGTCCACGTGCCGGCCTTCGGCTGGCGCGGGGACCGCGACCCCGGCCGCAGCCGGGACAGGGAAAGCCTTCACCGGGATCGGGACGCTGCGTTCGACCGGTTTGACGCTGAATGGGACGCCAAAGAGAAGTTCATGGAGCGCCAGATCGACAAACTCGAGGGGCGGATCGATCACGCGGACGGCCCCCGCAAAGCCGAACTGGCACTGGAACTTCAAGGCTTCAAGAGAGCCAGAGAGGAACTCGACATCCGGCGGGATGCTGCGAAGGACCAGCTCAAACGCCAATGGGAGGACGATTAGCTTGTGGCCGGAAAGCGCAACTCGTACCTGACCTCAACCGAGCCGTCACCCCAGCCGGCGCCGGGCTTTTCCTCGGTTTTGACGAACCCGGCGTCCTCGTAAATGCCCGTGGCGCAATCCAGGCCGCGCACCGTCCAGAGAAACACGCACCGGAAACCGGCCCGGCGCGCATACTCGACCGCGCTTTGGACGAGCCAGCGGCCGAGCCCAAGGCCCCGGAGCCGGGTATCCACAAACAGGAGACGCAACTGCGCGATTGCATCCGGCAACTCGACGATAAACACTGAACCGACCGCAAGATCGTCTTGGCAGACGAGCCAGACGCGCGACCGTCCCGCGTGTGGATTAAGGACGAAATCGGCGGCAATCCGTGCGCAATACGCTTCGTGCGCCGGGCCGAACCCGTAATCAAGGGCGTTCTGCACGCCGTGGATGCGAATCAGTTCACCGAGGTCGCCCGGCCTGAACTCGTGGCGAAGGTGGAGCCCCGCGCGCGCCAGACGTTCGGGCAAGGAGAAAGCCATGGCAATCAAACGGTTTCCCGAGGGCGGACCGCGTCACGGCCCGCCATCTGGGAAACTCAGGCGATGAAGTTTACGGTTCCGCCGTCGACCCGCAGAGCCGATCCGTTTGTGGCGGAGGCAGCCTCGCTGGCCAGGTAAACCACGAGGTTAGCAACCTCTTCCGTCGAGGCAAAGCGCTTCAAAAGGCTCGTGGGACGCGCCTTCTCAAAAAACTGGTGCTCGACTTCCTCAACACTCTGGTTGTTCTGGGCCGCCAGGTCACGAATGAATCCGCTGACCCCTTCGGACGCCGTCGGCCCCGGCAGGACCGAGTTTACCGTCACGCCGGTACCGGCCGTCAAATCGGCCAGACCGCGCGAAACGGCAAGCTGCGCCGTTTTGGTCATCCCGTAGTGGATCATTTCCACCGGGATGTTGAGGGCCGATTCGCTGGACATAAAGATGACCCGGCCCCACCCCGACTTGAGCATCTTGGGAAAGTAGAAACGGGAAAGCCGCACCCCGCTCAACACGTTCACCTCAAAAAAGCGGCGCCAATCATCATCGCTGATCTCGGTGAACGGTCTCGGTTCAAAGATGCCGAGGTTATTGACCAGGATGTCAACATGCGGGAAACGGTCCGTCAACCCACGTACCGTTTCGGGATTGGACAGGTCACCCGAGAAACCTTCCAACTCCGCCGCGGGGTGGCGCGCGCGGATTCCATCGATCGCTGAATCGACGCGTTCCTGAGTTCGACCATTGACGATCACGCGCGCGCCCTCCCTGGCCAGACCTTCCGCGATCGCCGCCCCGATGCCTGCCGTCGAGGCAGTTACCAGGGCAAGTTTGCCTTGTAGACGAAAGTCCATCTTAGCAGGCAGCCCGATCAGAGCAGGGTTAACTTCACGTCGACGTTGTTGCGGGTTGCTTTGGAATAAGGGCAAACTTTTTCGTGGGCTTCCCGGACAAGCTCCTCGGCCTGCGACCGATCGACCCCGGGAAGATTCACCTGCAGTTCAACCGCCAGGGCGAAGCCGCCATCATCGGCCTTGCCGATCGTCACACGCGAGGTGACCTGCACGTGGTGGGCCTGAATCTTGCGCTGAGAACCAGCAAAGGCCACCGCACCGGCGAAGCAGGCGGCGTAACCGCACGCAAAGAGTTGTTCGGGGTTGGTCGTTCCAGGTCTGCCGCCGCCACCCATCTCTTTCGGGACGCTGAGGTCAAGTTTGAGCAGTCCGTCAGACGTTTCCACGTGTCCATCACGGCCGGCGCTAGCCGTGGCTGCTGCAGTATAAAGGGGCTGAAAAGCCATGGTTAATCCTCGGTATCAGGTTAGGGAACAGGTTTCGCGGGTTTGATCGACCAAACCCCTTCGACAATACGAGCATGAAACCCGGCGCAGGCAAGGCGCGCCGGATCGATTGGTGCGTTTTTCGTCGCCGGCACGACGGTGACGGTGGCCCGGCCCGGCATGGAGGAAACGGCTTAGGCCGGCACGGATTGCTGGAGGCGCAGCATCCGGTAAACGCCCGGCTTCAGGCGATCAAGCACGCGCGGGTCATTGGCGATCTTTGCCTGTTGCACCAGGCCCATCACATACGAATGCAATTCGTATGCAAGGAATTCCGGATCCGCTTCTGCGACCTGGCCGGCGGCCATGGCATCCCCTAGCGTCCTGGCCAGGTATGCGCAACGGTGGTCGCAGATTTCCTGGGCCATACGGCGAATCTGCTCGTTTTGGGTGCTCAACTCGGAGCCTAAAGAAACAAACGGGCAGCCCAGCAGACGCCCGTATTTTTCAAGGCGTTCCCGCTGCGCCTCCAGCACGAAATCCAGGTAAGCGTCAATCTTCTGAAGCGGCGCAAGACTCGAGCTGAAGATCGCTTCCCATTGGATACGCATCTGGTCCCAATGATCTTGATAAGCCGCTACGGTCAGATCCGATTTCGAGCGGAAAAAGTGGTAAAAACTTCCCTTCTTTACGCCCGACCGTTCGCAAATCTGGTCTACCCCGACCGATCCGTAACTTTGGCGGTAAATCAGTTCGTGCGCAGTCCGTAACAGCTTCAACCTTGAATCGCACTGACGCATCCCGAAAAATCTAAAGACCACGAGCCAATTGAGCAACCCCTTTTAGAGTTCGGCTTCCGGAGCGGCAGAGAATGCCACAAATGCCACACGCGGAAGAACGTCATAAACGAAGAGGCGCCGATGCCGCCGTGAGGTGCCTTTTGAATCTGGGTAATCGGTGTAATCTGGGTAAGCTGTGGATGGTTTCTCATGATTGCTTTTGTGCTTGTCAGTGCCTTAGTCCTGTACCGGTTGCTGGATACGACGGCCCGGGTCTTGAACATCCGCTCGTTGCAAACGGAAGTACCGGCTGAGTTCCAGTCGTGGTATGACCCGGGCCGCTACCGGAAATCGCAGGCGTATACCCATGCTAATACCGTTCTCAACCTTGTCAGTTCATGGGCAGGTTTGACGGTGCTCCTGTTGTTCTGGTTTTTCGGCGGTTTTGAGCGGCTCGACGCAGCGGTACGCAGTTTGCATCTCGGACCGGTTGCGACCGGGCTCTGTTACTTCGGGCTGCTGGCAGCGGCGCAGGAGATTTTCGGCCTGCCGTTCGCGATTTATCATACGTTTATTCTCGAACAACGCTTTGGCTTCAACCGGACGAGCGTCGCCACGTTCGTGCAGGACAAACTGAAAGAACTGCTGTTATCGGTGATCGTGTTCGGGCTGCTGGCGTGGGCGATCCTCAGCGTTTTTGAGCGGTTCGGTCCCGGCGCATGGATTTATGCGTGGCTGGTTACGGCGCTGAGTTCGCTGGCGCTGATGTACTTCGCGCCGAAGTTGGTGTTGCCTCTCTTTTTCAAGATGAAGCCGATCGCGGCCGGTGAGTTACGAGACAGCCTCACCGACCTCTGCCGCCGGCAACGTTTCCCGGTGCGCGACCTGTACGTCATCGACGGCTCCCGTCGATCCGCCAAAGCCAATGCCTTTTTCACCGGATTCGGGTCAAATAAGCGGATCGCGCTTTTTGACACCCTGATCGCTAATCACACCATACCGGAACTGTCGGCCGTGCTGGCGCATGAAATCGGCCACGCCAAGCGGGGACACGTGTGGAAACACTTGGTCGCGGCGCAAATCAGTTTGTTTTGCTTTTTCTGGTTTGCGTCGTGGTTCCTGACGCAGCCCGCGTTGTTTGCTGCCTTCGGCGTAAGCCGCCCTTCTTACTACGTGGGGCTCGTGCTTTTCACCATATTCCTGCAGCCTTTGAGCATTCTCCTCGGGATCGCCTCATGCTACTTCAGCCGGCGGCACGAGTTTGAGGCCGACCGTTTTGCCGCCCAGGCGATCGGTGACGCGGAGCCCTTGGTCTCGGCCCTGAAAAAGCTTAGCAAAGACAACCTGGCGAACTTGACGCCGCATCCTTTACTCGTCGGGCTGGAGTTCTCTCATCCGCCGGTCCTGGCCCGCATTGCGGCCCTGCGCGCGCAGTCGCCCACCCATCATGGCGACGCGCCGTCGGAGAATCCCGCACAGGGCGCCACGGCGCGTACGATCCAGCCTGCTCGATGCCCATCGAGGTGACACTCTGCCTTAGGCCCAACGGGCCGGCAGAGCTTAGCCCAGGGTGGAACCCTATTGCCATTTAGTTAAGGAGGCTTTCTGACCCGCAATGAGCCCGTCGCCTCGGCCTTGGCGTGGTTGGTAC
>JAFBAP010000178.1 GCA_019247695.1 Verrucomicrobiota bacterium
GTGGTCAGCCACCCGCACGCGGATGCCGCGCGGCTCGGCGCGCGTCTGGACCACCGCAAGGGTCTGGGGGTGGCAATCTGCATCGACAAAAAAGGTGCGCGCCTCGGGCCGGGACCGCACGGCGAAGGCCAGGCTCATGGCTTCGGCGGCCGCGGTGGCTTCGTCCAACAGCGAGGCGTTGGCCAGGTCCAGGCCCGTCAGGTCAGTGATCAGGGTCTGGAAGTTGAGCAGCGCTTCCAGCCGGCCCTGAGCGATTTCGGCCTGGTAGGGGGTGTAAGCGGTGTACCAGCCCGGGTTTTCCAGGATGGTGCGCTGGATGACGGGGGGCGTCACGGTGGGATGGTAACCCAGGCCGAGGTAGTTTTTGGCCAGTTGGTTCCGGGCGGCCAGAGCGCGCAGGCGTTGCAGGGCCTGGAACTCCGAGGCCGGGGCGGGCAGCGCCAAGGGCCGGCGCAAGCGGATGGCGGCGGGCACGGTCTGCTCGATGAGTTCCTCCAGGGAGGCGCAGCCGATGACTTGGAGCATTTCGGGCAAGTCCGCCGCCTGCGGGCCAATGTGCCGCTCCGCAAACGAGTCAGGATTGATCGCCGGTGGTTGGGAGAAAGATAGCTTTGGTTCTAATCTTCGGGAACGATGGGTGAATACAGCTTTCATGTTCAGTTCGAACCTCACGCGCGAACGTGCAGTCGCTGGGGTCCCCATCGACGTTGAAGCAGGGGAACTTTAGCCGAAACCCACCGAGTAGCGTTCGGAGCTCGGAGTTCGGCGTTCGGTCACACAGCGGGCACAACGTAAGAGTTCACACGGCGAACACGGCGGGAAGAGGAAAGCTTTCGGCGTTCGGAGGCGCCGTCGTCGCCGCATGTCGGGCTCGGCAGCTGAGACCGCGTCACCCCCGGTCCTTGCTAACCCGATCACGCGGCGGATCTGCTGACCTCACCCTTTATGGGCGGCATTTCCCGCGTTCAACGGCTTCCGCGGCGGATCGACGTCACCGAGCGACCACGGCAATCATCATGCCTTTGAACTCCGAACGCCGAGCTCCGAACCCCGAACTCTTCTCTTTCAGGCGTGCGCGGGTTCCGGCAAGCGGGGCTGAGACAGACGGGAAGGGAAGCGGCGGCGATGGCGCAGCCGGTCGAGGTAGAGATAGATGATCGGGGTCGTGTAGAGGGTTAGGAGTTGGGAGATGAGCAGGCCCCCGATGATGGCCACTCCCAGCGGTTGCCGGATTTCCGCGCCTTCACCGCGTCCGAGGGCGAGGGGAACGGCCCCGAACATGGCGGCGAGGGTAGTCATCATGATCGGCCGGAATCGAACGATACAAGCCTCATAGATCGATTCTTTCGGGGACAGATCCCGGTCCCGTTCCAGTTCGAGCGCGAAATCGACCATCATGATCGCGTTTTTCTTCACGATCCCGATCAGCAGGATGACGCCGATCAGGGAGACGATCGAGAAGTCAACGTGGCAAACCAGAAGCGCAAGCAGCGCGCCCAGCCCCGCCGAGGGCAAGGTGGACAGGATGGTGATGGGATGGATGTAACTCTCGTAGAGAACCCCGAGGACGATATAGACCGCGATGAGCGCGGTGAGGATCAGGATCGGCTCAGACGAGAGCGAGTCGGCAAAGACCTGGGCGGTTCCTCCAAAGCTGCCCCGCACGGTGTCCGGCATGCGGATGGCCTGCGCCGCTTTTTGAATTATCGCGGTGGCATCACCCAGGGAGCTGCCGGGATCGAGGTTAAACGAAAACGTCACCGACGGAAACTGGCCCTGGTGATTGATGGCGGTGGGGGTATTCGTGTACTCGAGCTGCGCGACGGCGCTCAGCGGGACCGCGATCCCGGTATTGCTTTTCACGTAAATTTTATCGAGCGCGGTCGGGTCTTCCAGGTAACGTGGTAACGCCTCGCAGACCACATGGTACTGCGCGCGGTTGGTGTGGATGACGGATACTTCACGTTGGCCGAATGCGCTGTACATCGCCAGGTCGACGGCTTGGGGTAAGACGCCGAGCCGCGAAGCCTTGGTCCGGTCAACCACCACGTTCGCCTCCAAACCCCGGTCCTGCTGATCCGTGTTCAGGTCCTTCAGGATATTGTATTTCTTCAGCTCATCCATCAACTTCGGGACGTAAGTGTTCAGGTCCTCCAAGTTAGGACTGACCAAGGCGTAGATGTACTGGCCGCTCGAGGCGCGGCCGCCGGCCCGGATATCCTGGATGGCGGTAAAGAACGCTTTAATCCCGGGAATCTTCGCCGTTTTTCCGCGTAACCTGGCCACGACCGCGGAGGCCGAATCAGCCCGTTGCGCCTTCGGTTTGAGGGTGATGAACATGCGGCCGGAACTACCTGACGCGCCGCCTCCGCTACCGACGAAGGAGCTAAGGGATTGTACCGCCGGATCGTGTCTGACGATTTCGCTGACTACATCCTGCTTCTTCGACAGAGCCTGAAAGGAGACGTCCTGGGCGGCCATGGTCAAGCCCATGAGCAACCCGGTATCCTGCTGAGGGAAAAACCCTTTCGGCACGACGTTGTAGAGCCACACGGTCGTGCCGATGGTGCCGGCGGTCACTAACAACATCAGAAAGGAATGCCGTAACACCCAACGCAAGGTTACGCGGTAGAAGTTCAGCATGGCGTTGAAAGCGGCCTCGGTGCGGCGAAAAAACCAGTGCTGGCGCTGGTGCTCGGTTTCCCTGCGCATCCACCGCGAACAAAGCATCGGCGTCAACGTGAGCGAGACGACGGCCGAGATAAGGATCGCCACGCTGAGCGTGACGGAAAATTCATGGAACTGCCGGCCGATGATCCCGCCCATGAAAAGCAGCGGGATAAAGACGGCCACCAGGGAGACGCTGATCGAGACGATCGTAAACCCGATCTGCCCAGACCCTTTGAGCGTGGCTTCCATCGGGGTCTCTCCCTGTTCGACGTGGCGGACGATGTTCTCGATGACCACGATCGCGTCGTCCACCACAAAACCGACCGAAATGGTAAGGGCCATCAGCGAGATGTTATCCAGGCTGAAGTTGAGCAGGTACATCGCCGCGAAGGTGCCGCTGATGGCAAGCGGGACGGTGATGCAGGAAATGAAGGTTGTGGACAGCCGTCTCAGGAACAGAAAACATACCAGCACGACCAGCCCGACGCTGATGAGCAGGGACGTCTGCACGTCGGCTACCGACGCGCGGATGGTTTGGGTCCGGTCAACCTGTACGTCAAGATGAACGGCCGGCGGGAGCCAGCGGCGGAGTTGCGGCAGGAGCGCCTTTATCTGGTCCACCACCTCGATCACGTTCGCATCCGACTGTTTGTGAATGATGACAGAGACGGAAGGCTTCGAGTTGTACCAACCCGCCTGCAACCGGTCGACGGTGGCATTAATCGCGTGACCGACGGTGCCCAGGGTAATGGGGGTACCGTTTTTTTGGGCGATGATGAGGTTCTGGTACTGATCAGCGTCGAACAACTGATCGTTGGTATTCATCGTGTACCCGAGGCGCGTTCCGTCGATCTCGCCCTTGGGTTCATCCTTGTTCTCGCCCGCGAGGACCGTGGCCACGTCGTTCATGCTCATCCCCATGGAGGCCAGCACGGCCGGATCCACCTGGACGCGGACCGCCGATTGCGCGCCGCCGCCCAGATCAACCTCACTGACCCCGTTCACCTGGGAAATGGCGGGCAACAGCAATTCATTGGCGTAATCGTACACCTTCGAACGCGGGATGCTGTCGGAGGTGAGGGCGAGAATCAGGATGGGCGTGTCGTTGGGGTTGGCCTTGCGATAGGTCGGCGGGTTAGGCAGCCCGGCCGGAAGCTCGCTCGACGCGGCGTTGATCGCGGCCTGAACATCTCTGGCCGCGCCGTTGATGTCCCGGCTCAGGTCAAACTGCAGGACGATGCGGGCGCCGTTCATCTGGCTAGTGGAGGTGATCTCGTTGACGCCGGCAATGTTGGCGAAGCGGCGCTCCAGCGGCGCAGCCAGGGACGTGGCGGCGGTCTCAGGATCTGCCCCCGGATAGTTGGCCTGAACGTTGATGGTCGGAAAATCTACCTGCGGCAGCGGGGCGACCGGTAGAAAATGATAAGCGACCAGACCGGCCAGCATCAGCCCGATCGCCAGGAGCGAAGTGGCGATGGGCCGGCGAATAAAGGGTTCCGAAATGCTCATGGCAACTAACTGCCGGTGCGGTCAGCTCAACACCGGCTCCAATTCCTCTTTTTTGGCCGGCGCCTCTTTACGGCGGCGGGTAAAGAACGTGCCGAGCTTATCCATGTACAGGTAAATCACCGGCGTGGTGTAGAGCGTGAGGATCTGCGAAAGGAGCAAACCGCCGACGATGGTGATACCCAGCGGCTTGCGTAACTCCGAGCCGGTGCCTTCCTGGATGGCCAGCGGCAAGGCGCCGAGCAGGGCTGCCATCGTCGTCATCATGATCGGACGGAAACGGAGCAAACAGGCCTCATAGATCGATTCTTCCGGCGTCTTGCCCCGTTCCCGCTCAGCCTCAAGCGCGAAGTCGATCATCATGATCGCGTTCTTTTTAACAATCCCGATCAGCAGGATGATGCCGATCAAGGCGATGAGCGAAAAATCTATGTTTAGCAGCAACAGCGCCAACAACGCGCCGACGCCTGCGGAGGGCAGGGTCGAGAGGATGGTGATCGGATGGATGTAACTCTCATAGAGAACGCCGAGCACAATGTAGATCACGACGATGGCCGCCAGGATCAACCAGGGTTCCGAACTGAGCGAAGACTGGAACTCCGCGGCGGTACCGGTAAAACTGCTGGTGATGGTGTCCGGCATGCCGATCGCATCCTTTGCCTGCTGGATCGCCTGGACCGCCTGGCCGAGGGATTTACCCGGCCCGAGATTAAACGAGATCGTGGCGGCCGAGAACGAGTTCTGGTGCAGAATTACCAAGGGTGCGGTCGTGGTCCGCATGGTGGCGATCGCGGAAAGCGGCACCTGGATGCCTCCGGCGGTGATCTGGCCGCTGGCCGTAATGGCGCCGGTGACGGAACCCTGGCCGGCGTTGTTACCGGTCGCGTTCACGTAGATTTTGTTCAGCGTGTCCGGCGAACTCTTAAACTGCGGTTGAACCTCCATCACCACCCAGTACTGGTTCAGCTGGGTGAAGATTAACGAGATCTGGCGTTGGCCGAAACAGTCGTACAATACGTTGTCAACCGCATCGATCTGCACGCCGAGCCGGGACGCCTTCTGGCGGTCGACGTCGATCACCTGCTGTAAGCCGTTGGACTGCTGGTCGCTGGCGACATCACTGAGTTCAGGATGTTTTCGCAATTCAGCCAGAAACTTCGGCGTCCACTCGGCCAGCTCTGCGGCATTCGTGTCCTCCAGCACGTACTGGTACTGCGTACGGCTGATCCGCGTGTCGATCTGGAGATCCTGCACGGATTGCATGAACAAGGAAATGCCCTCGACGTTCCCGGTCGCTTCCCTCAGGCGGGCAATGATCTGGTCGGCGCTTGCGTGGCGCTGGTCGCGCGGTTTCAAGATGATGTAAAGGCGCCCGGTGTTCATCGTCGCGTTGACCGTCCCGGCGCCGACGAAAGAGGCGACGGCCTGCACGTCCGGGTCTTTTTCCACGATGTCGGAGATCTGCCGCTGGCGCGCCAGCATCGCCTGAAAGGAAATGTTCTGCGCGGCATCCGTAACCCCGATGATTTCGCCGGTATCCTGCTGCGGCAGCAGGCCTTTCGGGATGACGACGTAGAGGTAGATCGTGGCGACCAGCGTGGCGACGGCGATCAGCAACGTGGTGAAACGATGGCGCAGGACCAGTTTCAACCCTGCTTCATAGAAATGAAGCATCCCTTCGAACATGCTCTCGGTCCATCGAAAAAACCTGTTCTCCTGATGACCTTTCTTGATCGGTTTAAGGAACCGGGCGCACATCATCGGCGTCAGGGTCAGCGAAACGATGGCCGACACGATCACCGCGACGCTCAGCGTGATGGCAAATTCGCGAAATAACCGGCCGACGATCCCGGTCATGAAAAGCAGGGGGATAAAGACTGCGATCAGCGAAATGCTCAGGGAGATGACCGTGAAACCGATCTGGCGCGATCCCTTGAGCGCCGCTTCCAGGGGCTGTTCTCCTTCTTCGATGTAGCGGAAGATGTTCTCGATCATCACGATCGCGTCATCCACGACGAAGCCGGTCGAGATGGTCAGGGCCATCAACGACAGGTTATTCAGGCTGAAGCCGAGCAGGTACATCACCCCGAAGGTGCCGATCAGCGAAAGCGGCAAGGCAACGCTCGGGATGACCGTGGCCCAGACCCTTCGCAGGAAGATAAAGATCACCAGGATCACCAGCACGACCGTCAACAGCAACGTGAACTGCACGTCCCGGACGGAGGCCCGGATCGTCTCGGTCCGGTCGGTGAGAACGGACACCTTGACCGAGGGCGGGAAGGAAGCCGTCAGACGCGGAAGCAAACGTTTGATGCGGTCGACGGTCTGGATGATGTTGGCGCCGGGCTGGCGCTGGACGTCCACGATGACGGCCGTTTTCTTGCCGACCCAGGCGGCTAACTGGTCGTTTTCGACCCCGTCGAACACGTTGGCAACGTCACTCAGCTTTACCGGTGCGCCGTTACGGTACGCGACGATCAGCTTCTGGTACTGGGCCGCATCCAGCAGCTGGTCATTGGAATTGATGCTGTAAGCTTGCCTGGCCCCGTTGAAGCTTCCTTTGGGCTCGTCGGTGTTTGCCTGGCTGATGATGTTGCGGATGTCTTCAGGGCCCAGCCCGAGCGCGGCCAGGGATGACGGGTTAAACTGGATGCGGACGGCCGGTTTCTGGTCTCCCTCGATCGTGACGAGGCCGACCCCCTGAACCTGGCTGAGTTTTTGCGCAAGCAGCGTGTCGGCAAAGTTGTTAACCTGGGCAATCGGCAGCGAATCCGAGTAGATCGCCAGGGTCAAAATCGGGGTATCGGCCGGATTTACCTTGTTGTAGACGGGCAGGTTAGGCAGATCGCTCGGCAGATAACCCCTGGCAACGTTGATGGCCGCCTGCACATCCTGGGCAGCCACGTCGATGTCGCGGTTCAGGTTGAACTGCATCGTGATCGTGCTGACGCCGAATGAACTCGTCGAGTTCATCGAGCTTAACCCGCTGATCTGCGCAAATTGCGTCTCCAGAGGGGTGGTGACCGCCGTGGTCATAACGTCCGGGCTGGCCCCGGGGTATCGGGTAACGACCTGGATCGTGGGAAAATCAACGGTCGGCAGCGACGAGATGGGCAGGAGGAAATACCCGAGCAGGCCCAACAGGATGACCCCCACCATCAGCAGGGAAGTCGCGATCGGCCTCCGGATAAAGATCTCGGAAACGTTCATGGTCAGTCCTACGGGCCGTCTAATTAATGAAAATGACGGTGCGCCCCGCCGCTCGGGTTGGGCTGCTGGTCATTAAACGTCTGGTTCTGCTGGTAAGGATTGGGAGTGCCGGCCGGGACGGGTGGCCTGCCGGCGTTCTGGGCCTGGTAGGCTTCGAGCTGACCCGGATTCGGGGTTTGCTCCGGAGCAGGCGCCTGGCTGTTCGCCGCCACCGGCCCGTTGTCGCCCGCGCTGCCCGCCTGGTGCCTTGTTGCCCTCCGGCCCGCGCCAGCGGCGCCCGGCTGCCGTCCATTCTCGTTGGCAGCCACCTGGGCCTCGCCCTGTTGTTGTTGCTGCTGTTGTTGCTGTTGCTGATCGGGATTGGCGTTCTGCTCGTTTTGGGCGAGGGACTTGGCCGCCTGGCTGTTGGCCGGTACGATCTCGACCTTCATGTTCGGCTCGAGTTTGTACTGGCCGTCGACGACCACCTGTTCCCCTGCCTGTAACCCTTTGTTGATCAGGGCCTCTTCCCCGTCAATCTGCCCGACTTCAACCGGCCGCATTTCAGCTTTTTTGTCCTGCGTGATCACGTAAGCAAACGTCCCATTCGGACCCCGTTGCACAACCGAAGCCGGAACCACCAGCCCATCCTTCTTCGTTTCCACCAGCAGGCGGGTGTTCACGAACTGGCCGGGCCAGAGCTGAAAATGAGCGTTATTGAAGTCCGCTTTCAGTTGAACGGTGCCGGTGGTCGTATCGATCTGGTTGTTGACCACCGCCAGCGTGCCGTCATCTTCAAGCTGCTGGCTCTGGGTTTCGTCCAGGGCGATGACCTTGAGGGGCCCCTTGGCAAAGGCCTGGTTGATCCGGGCAACGTACTGCTGCGGCAGGGTGAAGACCACCGAAATCGGCTGCAGCTGCGTGATGGTCACGAGGGTCGAGCTGGGATTCACCAGGTTGCCTTCGTCCGTCTGCCGGATACCGCAGCGCCCGTCGAGCGGAGCCGTCACCTGGGTGTAGCTCAGCTGGGTCTGGGCGTTATCGACGGCGGCCTGGTCCCCTTTGACGGTCGCATCCAGCTGATCAACGAGGAAGCGTTGGGTATCGTACGTCTGCCGATCCAAAACGCCTTTGTTGAGGAGATCCGTGTCCCTGGTGAGGACTCCCTTGGCGTTGTTAAGCTGGGCGTCGTCGGCGTTCTTCCGGGCGATCGCCTGGTCAAGCTGAGCCTGGTAAGGGCGCGGGTCAATGACGCCCAGCACATCACCCTTTTTTACGTCCTGCCCCTCCCGGAACTTTACCGAAAACAGGTAACCGCTGATCTGGGGGTGAACCACGACGGTGTTGTAGGCCTGCACCGTCCCGATGCCGTTCAGATAAATCGGCACATCCTTCTTCTGCACCGTGCCGGCCACCACCGGCGCAGGCCCGCCCGGGCCGCCCCGTCCGCCCGGACCGCCACCATGGCCGTGACTGCCTCCGCCGTTTCCTCCCTGGTTTTGACCCGCCGCAGCCTGCCCTTCGGGGGTCGCCGGGTGCATAAAGTGCGTATAATAAAACCAGCCTCCTCCCGCCAGAATGAGCAGGGATCCCAGGATCAATAACCAACGCCGTGAAGCCATAGCGAATCTTCTTTTCTTCTTAACCAAACATACGAAGGACGTGAGGTGAATTGCTGCTTACGTAGTAGACTCTTATGCGGCGCAGGACCTTCACGCTAAAGCGATCGGTTCGTCGGCATCGTGCGCCTTGCCTTACGGGGTTTGCAAAATTCATCAGTGCGGCGGGCTTAAGGTTTCTCAGGCCGGAGGGAACGCCCCAACGGACGTACCCGGCAGGGAGAAAATAGGCAGGTTGCGTGCCCAGTCACACGGCGGGCACGGCGTCACACCACGATCACAGCGGGGAAGACGGGCACAACGAAAGAGTTCACATGGCGAACACGGCGAGCCACAGCGAACACGGCGGAAGAAGGGCAAAGGGTTCGGAGTTCGGTCACACGGCGGGCACGGCGGGTTGGGCGGGCACGACGTAAGAGTTCACACGGCGAGCCCCGGCGACCACGGCGGAAAGAGGAAGAGTTCGGGGCTCGGAGCGGAAGAGAATGGCACAAATGACACCGAGTGCCGGGTAAGAGAGGCGCTATATCCGTCGTATGCCCCCTAATCTGTGTCAATCTGTGTAATCTGTGGATGTTTTCTCTTTTCTGCGTTCTCTGCGGATGATTGTGTCTTCCCGCCGCGGCAAGGTTGACTCCGGCTATCGGGTGCCTCCGAACTCCGAACTCCGAGCCCTCCCTCTACCGGTGCGATTCTTCCCACCGGGCCCGGTCGGCCAGCAACAGGCATTGGCCGCCGGCCAGAAAGACCCGCGAGCGCAACGGAAAAGCTTCGACCGAACGGTCGAGCCCGAGCACGAGCGCGGCCCAGTTGCTGTACTCGCCCGAAAGCAGCTGCGACGCGTATCTGAGGTCGCGCGTCAGCGGCGTCAGGTAAAGCATGACGATCGGCCCGCCCAAGGTTTGATAGTCCATGTACTCTCCAAAGGTGGCGGGCTTGTCCGGGAGCCAGAGTCCCTTGCGATCACCGTACCAAGCCACGGCCCAGGGCATGTCGGACGAGATGACCTCGTTCGGCTTCGACCACCGCTGGAGATTCTGGAGCATGCTTGGAAGGTAGGGGGGAAAATTGACGGGCGGATTGCCCGGCAGAAACCCGATCAGGGACGGCAAGGCCGAGATCATGCCCAGGCCGACCAGAAGCAGTACGCGCAATACGCCCGGGTCTGCGTACAACCGGTTGAGGACGATCAGGACAAAAGCCAGGCCGTAAAGGGTCATGGGCGGCCCGAACAGAAGGTGGATCTGGTTAGGGTCAAGCCATTTGGTTTCAATGCCGGCCAACACCGTGCCGACGAATGTGCCGGCCCACATCAACCCCAGGGCCCATTTGAAGCTGTCGGTGGCCGGCCGTCTGAACCGGTGCAGCAGGGTCAGGAAGAAGATGGGTGCGACCAGCACGCCTCCCAGCAGGGTGCCCATGGCCTGCAGTTGGTCGATAAAGCTCGCCTGGATTCGTCGCCGGAACAGGTTGGGGGTGATGGACGCCAGATCAGGCGCGGGTCTACGCAGCCAGCCGCTCTCGGTATTGATGACGTCATGTAACCAGGCGAACGGGCTCAGCCCAAAGGGCAGGTGGCTCACCTGGTAATTGTGCCAGATCCAGAGTGAGAGAAGGCTGAGGCAGCCCAAAGCAGGCACGGTCGCCGCGTAGAGGCGCGGCCGGAAGTGGAGTGCGCAGAAGATAAAGGCCCCAATCGCCACAAACAAAGTAAGTGGCTGGGTGAGGCTCATCAGCCCGAAAATCAGACCCAACAGCGCCAGTGAAACGTAAGGGAGCCGGTCCCGGTTTTTCGTTTGGAGGGCCTGTTCCAGGCAGGTGAGGGCGAGACTGAAGAGGAACAAAAGCAGCATCTGGGGCAGGCCGGACAATGAAAACTGCCAGAACTGATCAGCCAGAAGGATGAAAACGGCAGCGGCGACGGCGATCCGCTGGTCGAACAAACGTACGGCCAGCCGGAACGTGAGCAGTACCGAGAGCAGGAAAAACAGCATGCTCGTTGCCGCAATCACCCGGTCAGCGGCATAGACCGGGTGAGCAATATCGACCTGCATGGCCCAGGTAGACCGGGCCGCACCAAGGGCGACCGCATTCACCAAGGGTTGGAAGGGCGCATGGTAGACTTCGGGCAGATGTTCCGGGACCACCCCTTGGGACGGCGATTGGGCCTGCTGAAAAAGAGAAATCTCAACCGGGCGGTAATTTTTGGTGCTGAATCCGTGACCGGCGGCGATCTCGCGGGCGACCTGGGCCTGGTCGATTCCGTCCTGGGTGGAAAGGCCGCGGAACTGCACAAGGAGGTAAAGCAGGGCAAGCGCAAGGATGCCGGCCGCAATTAACGTCAGACGGATAGCCCCGGCCCACCTGCCTTGTTCTAGGGCGCGAAGGAAGCTCTGCAGCTGAATTCCACCGCTCGCCATGTCAATCCGGCAGATTCAGCTCGCGCAACCGCCGGTGCAGCGTACGGCGGCTGATGCCCAAACGTTTGGCTGCTTCCGTCCGGTTGCCATGGCTTTCTTCCAAAGCGCGCATGATTAGCCGGATCTCATTGTCATGCAAATTCATTTGATCGGATTTGGCCTCGGACCTCGGACTCAGGTCCGGCGTATCACCGCGGACGGTGGCCGGCAGGTCGCGCAAGGTGATCTGCGGGCCGGTTGCCAGGGTCACACCCGAATCAATGGCGCCCTTGAGCTCGCGCACGTTGCCGGGCCAATTGTATTGCACCAGACGGTCCATGGTTTCGGGAGACAACGGCCGCAACGGTTTGCCGTCCCGCTGGCTGATCTCTTTGAGGAACGCGGTGGCCAGGAGTGGAATGTCCTCCTTGCGCTCACGCAACGGCGGCACCCGGATCTGGACGACGTTCAGGCGATAGAAAAGATCCTCACGGAATTTTCCTTCGCGGACGAGTTCGGGGAGGTCACGATTGGTGGCGGCGATCAAACGCACGTCCGCCTTGATGGTCTGGTTGCCCCCGACGCGTTCGAACACGCCCGGATCCAGCGCCCGCAGCAGTTTTACCTGCACGCCCGGATCGATCTCGCCGATCTCGTCCAGGAAGAGGGTGCCGCCGGCGGCCTGCTCAATGCGCCCGATCCGGCGTTCAATGGCGCCGGTGAACGCGCCCTTTTCGTGTCCGAACAATTCGCTTTCGATCAGTTGCGGCGGAAACGCCGCGCAATTGACGGCCACGAATCTGGTTTTCTGGCGGCTACTCAGGTTGTGAATCGCGTGGGCAATCAGTTCCTTGCCCGTGCCGCTCTCGCCCATGATCAGGGCGGTTGCCCGGCTCGGGGCAACCTGGCGAATGGTGTCGTAGATGCGGTGCATGGCCGGTGATTCGCCGATGAGATTTTCAAGGCCGAACCTTTCGTGAACCTGTTGTTTTAACTGCAGGTTTTCCTGTTCGGTCTGGCGGCTCCGGATGGCGCGCGCGACCTTGATCTCGAGCTCATCGATGTTGACCGGTTTGGTGACAAAATCGTAAGCGCCATGCTTCATGGCTTCGACGGCCGTGGCGATCGAGCCGTAGGCGGTCATGAGAATGCAGATGGGGGGACGTGGCCGGCGCAGGATTCGATCGATCAATTGCAAACCATCATCGCCGCCCAGCCGCAGGTCGGTCAGGACAAGGTCAATCTGGTCGGCATCCAGGGCGGTCAGCGCTTCAACGGCATTGCCGGCCGTGTAAACGTCAAAGTTTTCCTCAAACGAACGGCGCAACCCCTCGCGGGTGTGCTTTTCGTCATCGACGATGAGGATGGTACCCTGCATGGGAAAAAACCGGAACGGATTCGACGGCCGATTACCTGCGTCCTTACTTTTCTTCCGCGATGTCCGGCTGGCTGTCGCCGGCTTCAAGTAACCGGACGCGTTTATCGCCATGCGGCAAATGCACGGTGACCTGGACCCCTTTACCCTCATTACTCTCGATCTCGATTTCACCGCCGTGTTCGCGGACGATCCGGCGGACGATCAGGAGCCCCAAACCTGAGCCGTTGGATTTGGTCGTGTAATAAGGGCGGAACAGTTTGCTCATGTTTTCCGGCGAGATTCCACCGCCGGTGTCGGCGAACGTCACGGAGACGTAGGCCTCATCCCACCAGGAACGAATGTGCAGGATCCCGCCCGTGCGCATGGCCTGGACCGCATTTTTGATAACGTTGTAGAAGGCTTGCTTGAGCTGGTCACGGTCCACCTCGGCCCTGGGCAGATCCGCTGCCAGGTCCATTTCCATCAGGATGTCGCGGTCCTGGATCTCGGTACGGATGAAGGAAACGGTTTCTTTGAGAAGTTCGTTGATATCGGCGGAAACGAATTGGGGGCTGGTCGGCCGGATGGCACGCAGGAATTGCTGGATGATGGAATCGAGCCGCCGGATTTCACCTTTGGCGACGTCGAGCAATTCCTGGATGCTGTTGCGCACCTCTTCGGGCACGCGGCGCAGCTTCCGGTCGATGAGTTGCAGGTGAATATTCAGGGAGTTAAGGGGGTTCCCGATCTCGTGGGCAACGCCCGCCGCCAGCAGGGTCAACGCCGATAATTTTTCGCTCTCGATGGTCCGCTCCGCCGTTTTCCGGTCCTCGGTGATGTCCCGCAGGATGATGACGTGCCCGACCATGCTGCCGTGGACGGGCATTTTGCTTGCCCCCGGGTGGTCGTCGAGATGCAGCGGCGTCACGTAAAAGTTCAGAAAACGATGCTGCGGATAAAAGATTTCGATGTCGCGGCTGACGGTCCCCCCCATGGAGCGCAGGGCGAGCCAATCGAGCCCGCGCAGGACTTCGGTCAACGGCCGGCCCAGCACGTTCTCATCGTCGACCGCAAAGAATTGCTGGGCGGCGGAGTTCAGGAACTGAATTTTACCCTGCATGTCCGTGACGATGACGCCTTCCTGCAACGCATCAAAGATCCGTTCCAAAAACCCTTTTTCCCGGGCCAGCCGGACCAGGTAATTCTGCACCTCCTCCGGTTGGACCCGCCGGATACGTTCGATAAGTTTATCGATAAAGCCCGACCTCATGGTTCAAAGTTGATGGTGGATAACCTGGCGAGGGCGGTGCTGTAGAGCGCCGGCGGAATTTGTTCGGCTCCAGCCGTCTCGGCGGCTGACGGGCTCCAAAGCTCAGGCGGTAAGGCATGCATGAAACGCATGGACAGAACCTGCAATTTGCCCGTCCACTCCGGAGAGTCCACGGTCAGATGACGAATCTGATAATCTTTCTGGCGCACCACGACGGTAGCATTCCAGGGAGGCGGCCGATTGCTCTGGATGAGCTCAGTGGCGGGATGCAAGTCGATGCTCCAGGCCGGCTGGTTTTCGGCGTCTTTGGCCGGCTGGAAACGGCTGATCTGGAAGAGGGCAGGCAACAGGACAATCTGATTGTCACGCAACGGTAAGCGGAAATCGGGGATGGCGGTAACCGGCCCGGGTGGCCCGGCGGCGGCGATGACCCGATCAGCTACCGCGCGCGGGTAGATCCAGACCTGTTGTCCCTGCCGGCAAAAGATGATGTGATCGCCCGGACCCGCGGTTTCAATCCGCAGCCGGTCCGGCATCTGCAGACTTACCCGTAAGGTGCGGTGCAGCAAAGAGCCTGCGGCCAGCGAACCGTTTGTGCCCGATGCTTCCTGCAGCACCACGTCCGCTTGCATCGCTTTGATGGACGATTTGGAATAAAAAAGCGCCCCGTAAGGCTGTAGCACGTGGGCGAGCACATCGTATTTGTTTTCTGCGCGCGCGCTTTGCTCCACCCATATCAGGCCCATGAGGGCAAGCAGGCAGCGCCATGCCATACGGCGGTTTTCGATCACCGGTTACAATAATGGGGAGTTGCCCCGAAACGCAATCCGCATAGCGCGCAGAGATTGCACTTCTGGTACGGGACGCTAAAACATAGCGGTTGTGCTTGGTGTGACGTGTCTGCTGGCCGCCCAGACCCGAGGGCTGGTCTATGCCTTTACCGAAGCGACCCTGGAAGGAAAGCTGGTGCTCGCCGCCCTTTTTATCGGATCAATCTTCAGCTGGTCGGTCATGATCACGAAAATCCGGGTGGTACGCCTGGCGCGGATGCAGAATGACCGTTTCCTGGAACTGTTCCGGTCGGACCGCCAGCCGCTGAACATTTACGATTCGAAAATCCGCTTTGACGGTTCGCCGCTGTATTCGATTTACCGGGCCGGCTGCAAAGAACTCGCGTTTCACCTGCTTGGGTCCACGGAAGCCGACGACACGTTCCGGGCGCGGCTGGAAACCGCGGAACGCATCATGCCGTCGCAGATGCGCGTGGTCACCACCGCGATGGAACGCGCCGTCGGCGAGTCCGCGTTGCGTTTGGAATCGCAGATGATCCTGCTGGCCACCGCGGTCAGCGGTGCCCCGTTCCTGGGGTTGCTCGGGACGGTTTGGGGCGTGATGGATACCTTTTCCGGGGTCGCCTTGGCCGGTTCCGCCAACCTTCAGGCCATGGCGCCGGGCGTTTCAGGCGCCCTGATCACGACGGTAACCGGCCTGCTGGTCGCCATTCCTGCCATGTTCGGCTACAATTTCCTGGTCACCAGCATTCGTTCCCTAATCGTGCAAAATGACAACTTTGCCGCCGAACTCGCGTCCGAGTTCGAGCACAAGTACGTTAATCACTCGCATTCGTGGCGTCCGGAGTTGGCCGACAAATGATCTTTTACCCGCCCGCCGCCATGCGCCGTTTCTCTGACCGTCACACCGTTCATACGCTGACCGAGATCAACGTCACGCCGCTGCTGGATCTCGCGTTCGTGCTGCTGGTCATCTTTATCATCACGACCCCGCTGATGGAAAACAGCATGAACCTGATCGTGCCCACCAGCACGGATGCCACGCAATCGATCGACCCGGCACAGGTTCAAACCATCTCGATCGATAAGGACGACGTGCTCCAGTTTAACGGCGAGACGGTCGACGCCGCCGGCTTAGAAAGCCGGCTGAACGCGCTGCACGCCGCCAAGCCGGACGCGGCCGTCATCGTGCGGCCGCACCGGGACCTCAGCGTGCAAAAGTTCATTTCGGTCATGGACATCCTTCAACGCGCCAAAATCACCAAGGCCGGCGTTTCCACCCGTCCGGATCAACCCTGAAGCTTCACCGCCCTGCCGCGCATGAGTGAGGAACACCGGCCGAAACCGCGTGGCGGTTTCAAGATGGTGTTGGCCGTGATCACTGCGGTGCACCTGCTGGGGTTGGCCGGGTTCCTGATGCTGAGTCTGCATCCGCCCAAGCGGGCGGATCAAGAGCTGGTTTGGGTAAACCCCGGCTCATTCGGCGGAAGCATCCCAGGCAAAATCGATGCCGCGCCGGCCATGAGCGTTGCGCCCTCAGCCGCGCCGTTGCGGCCGGCGGTGGAGAATGATGAGCCGCCGGACGCCGCTCCGGTGACTGCCCCGGCGGGACCGGAAGATGCGCAGGCTTCCGTGTCTACCACCCCGGCGCCGGCCACGCCCGTGGCGGCCCCAGACCTTCGGATACCGGAGACCCCGCCTCCCCTGCCGCCGCTGCCCGCACCGACTTCAGACCTGACGTTCGCGACACCCAGCCCGCCGCGCGCGACCCCGGCACCAACGCCGAAACCGGCCCCCGTTCCCACGCCGGTCCCGGCCCCGAAACCGGTGTCCAAACCCAGGCCGAAGCCGAGTCCGAGCAGTACCCCCAAGGTGCACACCACGCCGAAACCGAGCGTCAAGCCAAAGCCCAGCCCGAAGCCGGCTCCGGAAAGGAGCCCGGAAACTGCGCCGAGCGCCAAACCGCCGGCTGGCGCCAGGACGGGTACGATCGCGAAAAACGGGGACAAAGCGCATCGCGCTGAACGCGTCGATAAGGGCGATGATGGGACCGCCGGGCACGCAGGCGCTACGGGTGAGGGCAGCGGAACCGGCTCAGGCCAGGCAACCGGGACCGGGAACGGAAACGGAGAAAACAAGCTGGCCTACTACGCGGAGTTGATCAAAAACCGATTCCAGGCGGCCTGGAATCAGCCTCACGGTGAAATTACGGCGGGAACCGAATTGGTTGCGACCGTCCGGCTCAGGATCCAGCCGGACGGGAGCGTAACCGAGTTTAGCCTGGTCGAAGGGTCCGGCAATTCGGTGGTGGACGAGTCCGTGCGCGAGGCGGGACGAAAGATTACGCGTCTCCCACCGCCTCCGGGTGGAAACGTTTTCAATCCGGTCGTGCGCTTTGAACTGGGTGACTAGGTGGAATGCCACGGCAGAGAATGCCACAGAGGGGAGCGGGGAGCGGGGAGCGGGGAGTGTCGGGTCACACGGCGGGCACAGCGGGTTTGGCGGGCACAACGTAAGAGTTCACACGGCGAACACGGCGAGCCACGGCGACCACGGCGGGAAGAGGGGGAAGGGGAAAAGCGTTCGGAGTTCGAAGCGGCATCATTGGGGGTGAGCTGTCGGTGTCAAGCGCCGGTTTCGTGGATCTTTTTCTGCGTTCTTTTGCGTGTTCTGCGGATGATTTAATCTTCTCGCTGTTGTCGCCGTGTTCCGCCGAAAGACCGGGCCCGGTTATGCGGCGTCTCCGAACTCCGAACGCCGAACTCCGAACGCTTCCTCTTCCCGCCGTGGTCGCCGTGTTCCGCCGTGGCGCCGTGTGATTCTCTTCCGCTGTGCCCGCGGTGTGAGCGCGTCCGATCGGGCCGTGCAATCTCGTTTGCCACTGCTTGATGATTTTGCTTTAGTAAAATTTCTTCCTTTCTCACGGTTCCATGCCAGAAGACGACCGCTATCAGCATTACAAGGTTCTCAAGCGGGCCGATGGCAGTTTGTGGGAATTGGGCCGGGGTGCCATGGGCATCACCTACAAGGCCTATGACACCAACCTGCGTTGCACGGTGGCCCTGAAGGTCATTAACGCGGCCTACCTCGAAAGCGACACCGCCCGGCAGCGTTTCCTGCGCGAAGCGCGCGCGGCGGCTGCGCTGCGGCATCAGAACGTGGCGGCGGTGTTCCACCTGGGGACTGACCACGGCAACTATTTTTACGCCATGGAGTTCATCGATGGGCAGACCATCGATGAGTACATGAAACAGAAGGGGCGGCTCGAGCCGTTGGAGGCGCTCGACATCGCCCTGCAGGTTACACGGGCGCTCACCGCCGCCGCCCGCCAGCAACTGGTGCATCGCGACCTGAAGCCGGCGAACCTGATGCTGGTTGACGAAGATGGCGAAAAGGTGGTCAAAGTCATCGATTTCGGCCTTGCGAAGAGCGCTAAACGCGAGGGGGGAGACTCCGGACCGTTGACCGTGGGCGGCGGCTTTGTGGGCACCCCGCATTTTGCCAGCCCGGAGCAGTTGGAAGAGGGCGACATCGACGTGCGCTCCGACATCTACTCGCTGGGGGCGACGTTGTATTACCTGGTGACGGGGCGGCCGCCCTTTGCCGGTTCGGTGGCGCAGATCATGAGCCAGCACCTGTACAAGCCGGTGCCGGCCGAGCCGCTGCAGGGATTCCCGGCCCCCTTCGTCGCCCTGATCGTGTCGATGTTGGCTAAAGATCGGGATCAACGGCCCCAGACGCCGATCGAACTCCGCCAAAAGATTCAGACCTGCTTGCAGGAGCTGCGTGCAGCCGGGACCAGCAAGGCTGCACCGGGACCGGCCAACCATGTGCGGCCCGACACCACGGCAACTTTGACGCTGGTGCTCCCGTCGGGTCCGCCGGTGGCGGTCGGGGCGGTGTTCGCCCAGAAGTACCGGGTGGAGGCGGCGCTGCCCGACCACCTGGCCGGCAAGTGCTACCGCGCCGTCGAACTGGGGCCGCGCGCCCTCAACGTCCGCTTGCTGGTCTTGAGCCGGGAGTTC
>JAFBAP010000179.1 GCA_019247695.1 Verrucomicrobiota bacterium
ACCAGGCGGTACTTGCCGCCCAGGGGCACGGCGGGCTTGGCGCGCTTCTGCGTCAGGGGAAAGAGGCGGGTGCCGGCCCCGCCGCCCATGATGATGGCGAGGGTGGAATCCTGTAGGGTCTTTGGCTTCATGGCTGGCTGGGGGTGAGGATCTGGATGATGATAGGCGCGAGCGGGGCCTCACCAGCCCGTCGCCCTCCGGGCGACGCATCGGAGGCTCAACTTGCCCAATGGTCAGAACGGGTTCGCGTCCCGAGCCGCGCGCGTTCAACGAATGGCACCACCGGCGGGAAAAAAAACCGTCACACGGTCACACGGCGCCACGGCGGGCCACGGCGAACACGGCGGAAAGACGGAATCATCCGCAGAACACGCAGAAGAACGCAGAAAAGAGGAAACCTCCACAGATTACACAGATTGACAAAGATTAAGAGGACTTGGCGGCAACTCTAAGGTTGACACTCGCACCCACCCCCCCCACGGTGCCGCTCCGAACTCCGAACTCCGAACTCCGAACGCTTTCCTCTTTCCGCCGTGGCTCGCCGTGGTCGCCGTGTGAACTCTTACATTGTGCCCGCCACACCCGCTGCGGCCGCCGTGTGACCGAGCTCCGAGTGTTACGCGTTCTCGAGGGACGTCAAGAGCCCCTCGTTGCCCGGAGCCGCGCGCCGGGATGACCAAAAGTATTTGGCCGAGGGCGAGGCTTTCTCGGGCAGCGCCGCCTGAAAACTCACTTCCTTAATTTCCCTCTGTTTACGTTTCACCTTAGGGGCTCCACTGGTTACGACTGCCACAAACAACAGGGTGATCGCATCCTTATCGCGCCGGTCAAGCACCCCGAGCAGTGAACCGATCTGCACGCGCAAGCCCGTTTCCTCGTAAACTTCCCGCTTCAAGGCCTTGATGAGCGCTTCACCCCGTTTGACCTTCCCGCCAGGCAACGTCCAGCATTTCAAACCCGCACTTTGCCGAACCAAGAGAACATTTCGATCCGGATCCTCGATCCAGGCCATGACCGACACTTCCTTAGTGGGGCGCGCCGGGGAAGGTTTCCTCGCGGATTTGGGCATACCTAGATAAGCGACGTGACCGGCGGCCTGCATAAGCCTCGGAGAGCCTTTTACGTGTGGCCGCACTTCCTGTGTACGGACGTTCCGGTTTTTCCGTCGCCGCCGGTGGAGGTGGCAAGGGTTCCGGGCCGGGTACGGGAGCCGGTCCGGGCGACGCCGGGGGCAGCGGATCCGGCGGTAGCGGCACCGGAACCGGCGGTGCGGGAGAGGGTGGCTCTGAAAGGGAACCGGAGTTTCGCCTCCCGGTTCGAGTTGATACACCCAATGTGATGAAAGGAGGTCCTGAACGAGCAGTGGTTATCATTGCCTCAACGCCGGCTCACGCTGAAATACGCTTCCTTCACGGCCATTTCGGGACTGCGCCGATCGGCGGACGTGCTTGGGGCGGTAAACGGTATCACGGTTATTTCTTGAAGTGCCGAGGGCTAAACCGTTAAGCCTGCATAGCCCTCAGCACGATTCGCCTGGCCTCGAAGGGCCGGCAGGCGGGAGGGCGGAGTTAACATGAAAAAGATCGTGGCTTTTTGTGCAATCTTTGCGCTCGGAATTTTATCGGCCCGGGCGGACGACGACACCTGGCATAACGTTTACCACAGCCTGAAGCGGTTCTTCACCGGCAGCGACAGCCATCATCATCATTCGACAGAGTCAACCACGCATCGGCATCGAAGCGCGAAACGGACTGCGTCGCCAACGCCATCTTCAGCCTCATCTTCGTCCTCGTCCTCCGTTGCCGCCACCGCAAAGAAAACCCAGAACTCGCCTGCAAACGGCGCGTCAGAAAATTCTCCTGAAGCGGGTCCTTCACCGGAGACCCGGGCGGTGGTGCTGCCCGAACCTTCGCCCGCACGGCCTGAGGCCACGGCGACGCCGGCAGTGACGACGACGGCGACTCCGGCGCAATGACGCCCGTTTACCGCCCGTTCAGGCAAGCCACACGGGTCAGATCGGCGCGCCGGGCGCGGCGGGCGGCCTGCAGTAGCCGGGGAGATGACACGACCAGTAGTGTCGTTGAACCGAATGTGTTTCGACCCTTAGGATCTGAGACCCATTTGACTTATAGAAGGCAGCCCCATGAGCACCCATTTTCCTGATCTCACGCAACATCCTCCGCGCAGCCCGCGCCAACGGTTGGGCGGCTTCGCCATTCTGCCCCGCATGCTTGACAAAGGCCGTGCCAGCATTGCCGCCAGGAACGGCGAATACCATTACGCATGCCCGCTCGACCAGCGCTTTCTTGAGTTCACCGGCGTTGACGCCGAGGCCCTGAAAGAGCAACTCGCAGCCGGCAAGGGTGACGGGGAAATCCTGCAGTGGATTCTCGAAAACTCGCCCCGAAAGCCCGGTCCGGTGGAGATTGCGGCATGGTCGGCCATGGCCGAGCAGCGTGCACCCTCGGACGTCGAGTCACGGCAGTTTTTTAACGAGCAACACCAGAAACACGCGCCTCACCGGGAGGACATCGTGACGTGGTTCGACCTCCTTGAGCTGGACGATTACGCCAGCTTCGGCGGCAAGCCTTAGCCGGGGGCAGTTGCGTCCCGAGGACGCGAGGGAACGGCCGCTGCGCCCCTCAAAAGTGCGCGGGCAGGTTCGGTTGGTTAGAGACGCACGGCGCACGGCTCCCGGGTTTCGTGCGCCGTCGGGGCTGTCACGAGCGAGCGCGCGAACCGCCGTGAACCGCACCGGTGAACTCCTTCGTAAAGCTTACCGGATGAGAATAAAATCGACCCCGATCAAGGTTCAGGCCGGCCGATTTGAGTTCGTCAAGCTCAACACCGCCCGGTATGATTGGCGCGACACCTACCACCTTATCCTCACGCTCAGCTGGCCCCAGTTCGGCGCAGTGATCCTGGGCGGTTATCTCCTGATTAACCTGATCTTCGCCGCCCTATACGTCCTCGGGGGCAACTGCGTGGCGGAATTACCCCCGGGATCCTTCACGGACGCCTTCTTTTTCAGCATCGAGACCCTCGCAACCGTCGGTTACGGGCACATGTACCCGGATACCTTCTATGGCCATTGCATCACAACCCTCGAAATCGTGGTGGGAATGTTCGGGATGGCGGTGGTCACCGGCCTCATCTTCGTCCGGTTTGCACGCCCCACGGCCCGCGTCTTGTTCTCCAACCGCGCCGTAATCGCACCTTTTAACGGGATCCCAACGCTGATGCTGCGGGTGGCCAACCTGCGGCACCACGCAATGGCCGAAGCCGAGTTCCGCTTGATGCTCATACGCACGGAACCGATCCGGGAAGAGGCAGGCGTTCGGCACTTTTATCATCTCGCCCTTGAGTTCGAGCATCTGATTGCGTTCCCGGCAGCATTGACCCTGCGGCACCCTATCAACCAAAGCAGCCCGTTGTACGGGATGCATGCAGAAGACCTGCAACGGACCGACTCGCGCCTCGTGGCCTCGATCGTGTGCATCGACACCGTCATTCAGGCGCCCGTACAAAGCGCCCAGGATTACGTGCACGACGAAGTTCTCTGGGATCACCGGTTCGTTGAGATTTACCACGAGGAAGCCGACGGCCGGCTCACGGTGGATTACGGGAAATTCCACGACACGGAGCCGATGTAGGTCCTGGAGTTCGGGGCCCGGCGGTTCGCATTCGAAGTTCGAAGCTGCTGATCTGCTGGCCGCGGTCGCTGCGCAACGGCTGCGAAGGCCGGAAAATAATTAGAGGTCTCCGGCTGAATCCGTGTCAGCCGGTGGAAGTCTATCTGCAGAATCGGCATCGGCGGCGGAACGTTCTACTTGGTCCGGCGTTTGACGGCATAGCCATACTGGATCGGCCACGCCGGTTCCTCCTCCAGAGCGTACGCCGCCTTAAGCGCCCAGTACGGTTCGCGAAGCAGTTCGCGCGCCAGGAAGACCAGGTTAGCTTCTCCACCCGTAATCACCTCGTTGGCGTGCTGCGGGTCGGTAATCATCCCCACCGCTCCAGTCCTGATGTCCGCCTCTTCGCGGATCCGCCGTGCAAACGGGACCTGGTACCCCTTTGCGACCGGGATACGGGCCGTGGGTACGAGTGCTCCGGAAGAAACATCGATAAGGTCGACTCCCAAAGGCTTGAGGGCTTTCGCCAGGGCGACGGACCCCTCAACGTCCCATCCGCCCGGGACCCAGTCGGTAGCCGAGATGCGCACGAACAAGGGCAACTCATCGGGCATGAGGGCGCGCAACCGTTCGGCAACGCGCAGCACGAGGCGCATCCGGTTTTCCAGGCTGCCGCCGTACTGGTCCTGTCGATGGTTGCTGAGCGGCGAAAGGAACTCGTGGAGCAAATAGCCGTGGGCGGCATGAATTTCGAGCACTTTGAAACCTGCGGTTAACGCGCGGCGGGCGGCGGCTTCGAAGGCGTCAACGATGCGGTCGATGCCGGCTTGATCCAGCTCGACAGGCGCAGGCTCGCCTTCATCGAAGGGAATCGGGCTCGGGGCGACCACGGGCCAGCCACCCTGTTCCGGCGTGGCCAGCCTGGCGCCGCCTTTCCAGGGCAGATCCGAACTTGCCTTCCGGCCGGCGTGAGCCAGTTGAATGGCGGCGACCGCGCCCTGGCTGTGAACGAACCTGGCCATGCGAGCCAGCGGCTCGATGTGTTGGTCGTCCCAAATGCCCACATCTCCGGGCGTGATGCGGCCCTCCGGGGTAACGGCGGTCGCCTCGACTATCGCCAGGGCTACGCCGCCGGCGGCACGGCTGCCGAGATTGACCAGGTGCCAATCGTTGGCAAACCCGTCGTGGGCCGAATACTGGCACATCGGCGCCATCACGATGCGATTGCGTAACGTGACGCCCCGGATGGTCAACGGGCTGAACAGGTCGATTTCGGGCACTTCCCGGTCGTGGGCGGCGGTGGCCCGGCCCGAACGAATCGGGGCTGTAAAAACGCGGTGCCCCGTTTGGTCGGCTGCAGTCGCAGGCTTAAGTTGGTTCTGGGTCGTTTCGTTTGTAGACATCTTCCTTCTTACCACCTTGGTTATTTACAATCGCGATGCGGGGTCCCGGTGCGCTCACCAAGCGGAAAACTATACCGGCCCGCGTAGTTACCGCCTACGGCTCAGGCTTGATGCGTTGCGTGATCGCCTTGCGCACGGCGGCCAGCGGGGCTGCATCCTCAAAGATCACCGTTCCCGGCCGCCGTTCGACGCCGAGTTGATGCCACAACCCGTCCAGGTCAGGCGCTACCGGCGCGGCTCTCATCCTGGCGTAGAGGTCTTCGAGCACGGTCACCCCCGCGGCACGATCAGCCGTGGCCAAGACCCGCGAAAGCGGCCACTCCGACTCGAGGTTACCCCCGGCTTTCAAGATGCCCCGCATCGCGTCTTCAAGTCCTTTCCGGTTTTCCGTGCGTTTGCGAATTTCGACGTCCGCGAGCAGGCAGAAGAGCGCTCCGCCCCAGTACGTCCGGCCCCAGGTGTGCGTGAAATCCAGGCCGCGATCCCCCGGCTGAGGCAGGCCGTTCGGCATTCCCTCGACCATATCGCCCCAGACTTTTTGGGGTGAAAGTTCGCCGATACGCGCCCGGGCGATGGGTTCGACGTACGTAGCCAGCCCTTCTTCAATCCAATGGTGTTGTGGGGGAACCGAAGGACACGCCAGGTGCACCATTTCATGCGTGGTGACCCAATCGTCAGCGAAGTCCGGCTCGGCGCTGTCAATACCAACGGAAATCGACAGATGAGCGCTGGGAAAGCCGAAGGCGTGACCCGAGTTGATGCCGTGACCGCCGTGGGCATCGACCCGGATCTCCACGGCGGCGACCGGGTACTGTTGATAGTAGGCGGCCACGGCTTCCGCCGAAAGTGTTATCCGGCCCAGGATCAGCTTTCGAAGCCGGTCGGACGGGGAGAAATCGAAGCGGACATCGACCTGGGCACCTTTAACGTGGAGCTGGTCAGGCCCCTGCGCTTCGTACGAAGGGGTGGGCTCCAGGGCGATGATCGCGAGAACGCACGCGAAAGCGAATGAATGCGGTCGCCGCGCCAGCCGAATCGCCATATAGAATGCTTAGTAGGCGAAAACTCATTCCGTGTCTAATCTCCGGCCATGACAATGGGCATGGCTCATCTGCGACCCGCGACCCGTATTGGTTCTTGGGGAGAAGCCGGGCGGGGCGTCGCAACGGGAGAAGCGGAAGGACTGCTATTTGTCGGCCGGCCGGAATTGCTGTTACCCTTGGGCGCAGGACTGAAAAGGAGGGCATCCCCCCGTTTCCCGCTGGTTGAACCTCCCGGAGCGCTTGGTCACTTTCACTCAGGATGGGAATAACCGTCGCTCCGGCCGGCTCGTGGTAGTATTACCATGTCGCTCATCCTGCATTCACTGTCGTTTTTCGGACTGCTCGTTGTTGCCGTTTGGGCCGCCGCAGGTGAACTGACCGTGCAGAGCGGTCCCGCACGCGTGCACCTGCTTGAGCTGTATACGTCTGAGGGTTGTTCGAGTTGTCCACCGGCTGAGGCATGGTTCTCGACGCTGAAGCAAAACCCGCACTTATGGAGGGAGATCGTTCCACTGGCATTTCACGTGGACTACTGGGACGGCCTCGGATGGAAGGATAAACTGGCGTCACCGGCCAACACCGCGCGCCAGCGCAAATACGCTGCCGGCTGGGGAACCGGGACGGTATACACGCCGAGCTTCGTGGTTGATGGCCGGGAATGGCGCGGGCGCGAGATAGAAAGTCTCGCCGAAGCGGGAGCAGACGCCGGGAGACTCACGGGGGCATTACGCGACAACGGCGACGTAGTCGTGACTTTTTATCCGGCCGGGAACGAGATGCGATTGCTCGAGGCGCACGCCGCGCTGCTTGGCTTCGGCCTGAAATCCGGAGTCACCGCCGGAGAAAACCGCGGCTGCATCTTGTTTCATGACTTCGCGGTAATGGCGCAGGCGGGAGGAATCATGACGCAGCAACGCAACGAGCTTCGTGTGACTCTGCATTTGCCGCCGCCACGGGCCGCCCATGAGCCTTCGGGCCTGGCGATCTGGGTTAGCGAAGCTGGAAAACCCGATCCGATCCAGGCAGCCGGCGGCGCCGGCTGACGAGGTAGCTTTTGCCGGTGAGTTCCCCCCTGCGCCGCAACCGGGCGATCTTGCACAGGTTTCTGCTGGTTTCATCGGGCGAAGCTTGCACGCGCCACAGTTCCGCCTCATGCTCGTAGTCATGGCAATGCACCCCTCAGCGGACATCCGCAATTTTGCCATCGTCGGTCACGCCTCATCCGGCAAAACCATTCTGAGTGAGGCCATGCTCGCCTGTAGCGGCGCCATTGGTCGTATGGGGCGTATCGTCGACGGCTCGACGATATCCGATTACCACGTGAGTGAACGGCAGCGGCAGATTTCCACCCAGACCTCGCTGCTGCACACCGTGTGGATGGACAAACAGTTCAATTTGATGGACACGCCGGGCTACCTTGATTTCATCAGCGAGGCGCTTGCGGCGTTACGCGTGGCCGACTTTGCCCTGGTGGTAGTTCACGCGCAGCACGGCATCGGCGTGGGCACCGAGCGGGTTTGGAATTGCGCCACGGATTGCGGCATTCCGAAGATCATGGTTGTTAACGCGATGGACAGACCGAATGCAAACTTCGACGACGTCCTCGCCGATGCCCGGGCGCATTTCGGGGCCCGCGTATTTCCGGTGAACGTGCCGATAAACCCCGGACCAGGCTTCAGCCGGATTCTCGACGTGCTCCGGAACGACGTGGTTGCGTACGAGACCACCGGCCGGGGCCGGTTCACGGAAGAGCCTGCGAGTGGCGAGTGGAAGGAACGCGTCACCCGGCTGCACAGCGAGTTGATCGAACTCATTGCAGAGTCGGATGACACATTGCTGACAAAGTTCTTCGACCAGGGCGGGCTTTCAGAGGAGGAATTTCGAAGCGGCATCCATGCGGCCGTCCAGCAACAGCTTTTTATCCCGTTATTCTGCATTTCGGCCGAGACTGACGTGGGGGTGGCGCGCCTGATGGATTTCGTTGCAAAGTACGGCTCGTCGCCGGTGGACCGCCAAACGGTTCGCGCCCTGGACGGCGACGGCAGGGAAAAGTCCGTCGCGCTCACGGGCACCGAACCGGTCGCGCAGGTGTTCAAAACCATGAACGAGGAACGCTTCGGCGAACTGTCGGCGTTTCGCGTTTATTCCGGCACGGTCAAAACCGGGATGGACCTGTTCAACAGCACCCGCGCTATCACTGAACGCATTGGACAGATTTATGTTTTGAATGGCCGCGATCGCGTCGCTGTCGGCGAACTGCGCGCCGGTGAGATCGGGGCGACGGTAAAGCTCAAGGACACTCACACCGGTAACACCCTTTGTCTGCCGGGCCGGCCGGTGCGGCTGCCGGTTCCGGAGTATCCGAAACCCACGGTGCACGCCGCCCTCCAGCCGAAGGCCAAGGGCGAGGAGGACAAAATTGCTGCGGGGCTCGCCCGGTTGCACGAGGAGGATCCCGCCTTCGTGTTCACCACCGACTCCGAACTCCATCAAACCATCGTCGCCGCCCAGGGCGACCTGCATCTTGATGTCGTGGCCGAACGCCTACGGCGCCGGTTCAACGTCCACTTTGACCTCATCGAACCGCGCGTTCGCTTTCGTGAAACCATCCGGGCAACCGGTGACTCGACTTACCGCCACAAAAAGCAGACGGGTGGCGCCGGCCAGTTCGCGGAGGTGGCGCTACGGATCGCGCCGGCACCGCGCGACTCGGGGATTACATTCCGCGAATCGCTCTCCGGCCAGTGCGTGGACCGCGTGTTTGTCTCGTCCGTCGAGCGCGGTGCCCGGAACGCCTGCACGGAGGGAATCCTGGCCGGCTACCGCGTCGTGGACGTCAGCGTCGATTTTTACGACGGCAAGATGCACCCGGTGGATTCCAACGATATTTCATTCCAGGTTGCCGGCTACTGGGCCTTTAAAGAGGCTTTCCTCAAAGCAAGGCCTTGCCTGCTCGAGCCCATTCATACGCTCGAGATTCGTATCCCCGAAGATTGCACGGGCAAGGTCATTGGGGACCTTTCAAGCCGCCGCGGCAGAATTATCGGGACGGATGCGGACGGCCCGCTTCACGTCGTCCGGGCGCAGGTCCCGGCCAGGGAACTCTACCGGTACGCCAGCCAATTGCGCTCGTTGACCGGCGGCCGCGGGGTGCACACGGAAACCTTCAGCCATTACGAAGAACTGCCGCCCGACATTGAACCGCAGGTGATCGACGCCGCGAAAAAGGCGCGGGTCAACCATTAGCAACAGCCCCTGAATTTGCCTTTACCGCAGGCGTAACGGGCGTCCTGCCGTTCCCGGAAGAACTGTTCGTAGGTCATGATCGGCTCGTTCGGGTGGAACGCCTTACGGTGTTCGACGTAGTTTTGATAATCGGGAACGCCGACCATCAGGCGCGCCGTCCTGGCTGCCCAGCTGCCCACGATTCGAACCTTGCGAAAACCATCACGCATGGCTGCCTCCGGCGGTTAAACCAGCGGGCTCTACCTCGACTGCGGTGACCTCCGGCGTGGAAAGCGCCCGGCCGATGCTGATCAAGCCGTAGAGGAGCACCGCCACGATAACCGTCACGAAGATCGCCGCCAACCCGGCGTCGAGGTAATCATTGAAAACGATCCTGCCCATGTCCGCCGCGGTCCTGGCCGGGACCAGGAGCCGGCCGGCTGCCATGGCGTCACTGAATTGCCTGGCATGCGCCAGGAAGCCGATGGCCGGCGAGGGATGGAAGACCTTTTGAAACCCAGCCGTGAGGGTACACACGAGGAGCCAGGTCGCCGGTAAGATGGTCACCCAGGCAAAGCGCTGGCGTTTCATCTTAAAGAGCACCACGGTGCAAAGGACCAGCGCAATGCCCGCCAGCATCTGGTTGGAAATCCCGAACAGCGGCCAGAGCGTGTTGATTCCCCCAAGCGGATCAAGCACGCCCGCATAAAGAAAATAGCCCCAACCCGCCACTGCCAGGACGGAACCGATCAGGTTGTTGCTCCACGATTTCGTCTCCTTGAACCCGGGGATCACGCTGCCGATCAGATCCTGAATCATGAAGCGGGCTACTCGGGTACCCGCATCGACGGTGGTGAGAATAAACAGCGCCTCAAACAGGATGGCGAAATGGTACCAGATTCCCATCAAAATGCTGCCGCCGAACATCCCCGACAGGATATGGGCCATCCCGACGGCGAGCGTGGGGGCGCCTCCGGTCCGCGACAGCACGCTGGTTTCGCCGACGTCCCTGGCAATTTGGGAGATCATCTCGGGTGTGACGGTAAAACCCCAGCCGGAGATCACCTGAGACGCTTTGGCGGCCGTGGTTCCGATCAGGCCGGCCGGGCTGTTCATCGCAAAATAGACGCCGGGCTCGATCACGCCGGCCGCGACCATCGCCATGATCGCGACGAACGATTCCATCAGCATGGCGCCGTAGCCGATAAAACGCGCCTGCCGCTCGTTCTCGAGCATCTTCGGCGTCGTTCCCGATGAGATCAGGGAATGGAACCCGGAAACGGCGCCGCAGGCGATCGTGATGAAAAGAAAGGGAAACAAGGTGCCTGCGAAGACCGGACCCGTACCGTCAACGAAGCGGGTGATGGCCGGCATCTTCAGGTCCGGATGCACGAGCAGAATACCGGCTGCGAGCGCAATGATGGTGCCGATTTTGAGGAAGGTGGATAAATAATCGCGCGGCGCCAGCAGCAGCCAGACCGGGAGGACTGACGCGACGAAGCCATAGCCGATGATCATCAGGGCGAGGGTCTCGCCCCGCAAGGTGAACAGGGCGGCCAAGGCAGGCGTCTCGGACAGCGTCCGCCCGTAGATCAGCGCCGCCATGAGCAGGACGAAGCCGATCAGGGACATCTCGCCGATGCGCCCCGGGCGAAGGAAGCGGCTGTATAGCCCCATCAGAATGGCGATCGGGATCGTGCAAAACACGGTGAAAGTGCCCCACGGACTGGCAACCAGGGCTTTGACCACGACCAGGGCAAGTACCGCCAGCAGGATGACCATGATCAACAGGACGCCAATGAGGGCGATACCTCCGGCAACACGGCCCATCTCCGAACGCACCATGTCGCCCAGGGACCGGCCGTCACGCCGGACCGAAAGGAACAGCACGGTAAAATCCTGGACGGCACCGGCAAACACCACGCCCGCAAGGATCCAGATAGTGCCCGGCAGATAACCCATCTGCGCGGCCAGGACCGGGCCGACGAGCGGGCCGGCCCCGGCGATAGCGGCGAAGTGGTGGCCGAAAAGCACGTATTGGTTGGTCGGCACATAGTCCAGGCCGTCGTTGTGGCGAATCGCCGGCGTCGGGCGCAGCCGGTCAACCCTCAAGACCCGGTCGGCGATGAAGCGGGCATAATACCGGTATGCAATCAGGTAGGTACAAACCGCCGCCACGACCATCCATGCGGCGTTGACGGTTTCTCCGCGCCTGAGGGCCACCGTCGCCAGCGCGATCGCACCCAGAATGGCAACGCCGAGCCAGATCAAGTCTTTTCTGTTCATGAAATCAATACCAGCCCGGAAAGTGTAATGACCCCGTCCAGGGAAGACCAGGACAAATCAGGGGCGAAAAGAACCGGCAGACCGGGCCCGTACGATCGATAGCGTTCTGTTTCTCGCATGAAAGATCAAGTCCCGCTCGACCCTGCAGCCCGCGCGGATACACCTCCGCAGGCCGATGATCCCACCCCGGAATTCGCGCCCGAACTCGCGTACCGGCGCTTAATGATGGTTAACGTCGTCTTCGCCGGCCGGTCTGGGGCGGGTGACCGGCAATGGACGCTGATCGATGCCGGCGTGCCCGGCACGACCGGTCTGATCGAGCATGCCGCCCGGGAAAGGTTTGGCGGCGATTCAAGGCCGGCGGCGATCATTATGACGCATGGGCATTTTGACCACATCGGCGGCCTGGAAAAGCTCGCCCGAAGATGGGATGCCCCGATCTACGCTCACGAATTGGAACTGCCCTATCTCAATGGCAGCGCTGCGTACCCGCCGCCGGACGCGTTGGCCGGGGGCGGCCTTATGCCCCTGCTCTCGCCGTTGTTCCCGCGCGGCCCGATCGATGTGAGCCGGTGGCTGCACGCGCTGCCCCCGGATGGCAGCGTGCCGTCGATGCCGGGTTGGCGCTGGATTCACACTCCGGGCCATACCCCCGGGCACGTCTCGTTCTGGCGCGAAGCCGACCGTGCCCTCATCGCCGGAGATGCGTTCATCACCACCGGCCAGGAATCGGCCTACTCCGTGGCGGTCCAGAAACCGGAAATGCACGGGCCGCCGATGTATTTCACGCCGGATTGGGTTTCAGCGCGGGAATCGGTCCGCAAACTGGCCGCGCTGGAGCCCGAGGTGGTGGTAACCGGCCATGGCCGGCCCATGCAGGGAGAAGCAATGCGCACCGCACTTCATACCCTCGCCCGGGACTTTGACGAGGTCGCCGTTCCGAAGCACGGCCGGTACACCGGCCGACCGGCTACGGCGGAAGACGGGACCGCTTACCGGGAGCCTTAGGCAGCCGTCGTGCGCGCAATCCGCCCGGACGGCGTGGTTCCCGGGATGGAGAGCGGCGCGTAAGAAGACTTAGGAATATCCGCCGCTCTAAATCGCTCAGGCACTATGTATCGAGGTTCACCTTATGCCTAAACGCTCATCGAGTTGGTTGAAACGAGTCCTTTCAGTTCTGTTCGTGATGACCGCCATGTTGCCGGTCATGCCGTCAAGAGCTGACCAGACGGGGAAAGCAGCGCCGGATTGGCAACTGAGCGACGTGAACGGGAAACCGCTGAAGCTCGCGGACTTCAAGGGCAAGGTGGTCGTACTGGATTTCTGGGCCACCTGGTGCCCGCCGTGCCGCGCGGAAATCCCCGGCCTTGTTGCAATCCAGAAGAAATACGCGAACCAGGGGTTAAGTATTATCGGCATATCGCTTGATGAGCAGGGGCCCACGGTGGTGAAACCGTTTATCGACCGCTTTGCCATCAATTACCCCGTCGTCATGGGCAATGAAAAGGTTCTGACCGACTACGGGGGCATATCGGCGATTCCGACGACGTTCGTCATTGATCGCGAAGGGAACGTGGTCGCGGCTCACGAGGGCTATACGGATCAAGCGACATTCGAGTCAGAAATCAAACCCTTGCTGGCGGCGGGAGCGCGAAGCTGATGGGGGTTGGAATTCGGTCACACGGCAAGCCACCGCGGAGGGAAGCGGTTCGGAGTTCAATACCCCCCGCGCAGTGCTGATCAATCCTGACGGGGGTTGAAACCGGAGGCTCGACGGAGTTGCTCCCAAAGTGCACGTTCCTCGTTGCTGACGTGCTGCGGCAACTGCACCACCACGACCGCGTATAGATCGCCACGCTGGCCATCCCTGCCTCTCGGCAACCCCTGGCCGCGCAGGCGGAACTGCTTGCCCTGGTTTGTTCCAGGCGGAATCCGCAGCTTCGCCTGGCCGCCGCCGAGCGTAGGCACAGTCACGCTCGAGCCAAGCACGCCTTCCCACGGCGCGAGGTCCAGGTCGTAGTACAAATCCGAACCCCGCACGCGGAAGTCCGGGTGAGCCGCGAGTCGCACGCGCAGGTAAAGGTCGCCGGACTCACCGCCGCCGCTGCCTTGCCCGCCTTTGCCCCGGACGCGAATAGACTGGCCGTCATGCACCCCGTGCGGAATGCGGACGCGGATGGTCTCGGTTTGCCCCTCGCCAGTCCTGGGGTCGACCCTCTGGAGCGAGATGGTCCGGCTGGAGCCGTGCAGGACTTCATCCAGCGTGACCAGGAGATCTCCTTCGATGTCTGCGCCGTGCTGCGCAAAGTCCGCTTCGGCACCCCCACCTCGCCCGCGGTGAAACGCCTCCTCGAAGCCGCCGTAGCGCCCGCCGCGCCCAAAGAACTGCTCGAAGAAGTCGCTGAAGCCCGTGCCGTCGAAATGAAATTCCTGCGTCTGCGTTCCATCCGGGCTGGTCCAGGCGCCGCCTTGCCGGCCGGGCGGCGGTTCGTAGCCGGGACCTTCCTGCCAACGCGCACCGAGTTCGTCGTACTTCTTCCGTTTCTCCGGGTCGCCGAGCACCTCGTACGCCTCGTTGATCTCTTTAAATTTCTCTTCAGCCGTCTTTTTGTCTTGTGCGACGTCGGGATGATACTGGCGCGCCAGCTTGCGAAAGGCCTTTTTGATGTCCTCCTCGCTGGCGTCACGCGACACCCCGAGGGTGGCGTAATAATCTTTAAACTCAACGGGCATGGCCGAAACCTTCGGGGCGGCTCAGGTCGTTGACAACCACTTTGGCCGGGCGAAACACCGTGTTCCCCTGGCGGTAACCGCGCTGGAAAACTTCCAGCACGGCATGATCGGGGTGACGCGGGTCGCGGCGGCCGGCAACAGCCTCGTGCCGGTGCGGATCAAACGGATGGCCGAGGCTCTCCTCGGGTTCAATGCCGTGCTCGCGCAGCAACCCGTGCAGTTGCTGGAGGGTGATCAGGACGCCTTGGCGCAGCTGATCGGGCGAGGCCGACGCGTTCGCAGCAAGCGCGCGTTCGAGGTTATCGATGACCGGCAGCAGGTCGCGGATGAACTCATGCTTTTGGGCGGCAGCGCGCCGCTCGATCTCCTGAGCCAGCCGTTTGCGGTAGTTATCGAAATCGGCGGCAAGGCGCAGGTACCGGTCTTTCTGTTCAGCAATCTCGGCCTCCAGCACCCTGGCAGCGTCATCGAGCCCAACATCGTCCGCAGGGTCGGGGGCAGCGTTGTAGCTAGCCATAAGGCGCCTCCTCAGAATCCTGCGGACCGGAACCGTCGGGCATCGTCTCGGCGGTGAAACCGGTCGCCGTAAGGCGATGTACTTCTTCGCGCCGTTGTTGATGTTTCCACAGCCTCTCGCGCCGAAGCCTCGCCTTCAAGGATTCCACTTCCCGGAGCAATGCCTCGACGGCGTCATCAAAGGCTTTGATGACGTCGGTCGAGGCCTTTTCGCTGTGGAGAATGTTGGATGGCAGCCGCAGGTTGAGCGCGGCCGTGTGAAGGCACCTCTTCGGTTGCCGCCCGAGCACGATCTGCAAGTGAACGGCGTCCGGCGGGAAGTGTTTGAGATGCTTTTCGAGCTTGCTGACCTTTTCGTGGATCTGCTTCCGGAGCATTTCGTGACCGTGCAGGTTCTTGGTAACGAGGCTCCACTGAAACGTGGTTAACGTTGTCACGGGTCGCATACGGCCGCTCCAATCTTTAATCTTTGTTATGCCGGCTGTTTGGCTTTGAGCGGTGTCGTTTCAAATGCCAGCTGGCCCTTCTCAAGATCGACGGTGATGCGGCTGTAGTCGCTGATCTGACCGGCGATGAGCTTCCTCGACAGCTGCGTTTCGATGGCGCGCTGCAGGAAGCGCCGCAACGGCCGCGCCCCGTACACCGGGTCGTAGCCTTCCCTCGCCACATAGAGTTTGGCCGCGTCCGTCAGCTCCAGCTCGATGTGCCGTTCCGCCAAGCGCTCCCGCACCAGCTTGAGCTGCAACTCGACGATGCGTTCGATCTCGCCGATCGTCAGCGGCTTGAACAACACGATGTCGTCCACCCGGTTCAGGGACTCCGGCCGGAAATGGGCCCGCAGCTCGCCCATGACCTGCTTGCGCACCGGCTCGGCAATCTCGCCCGCCTCGCTTGCGTGCTCGACGAGGTAGTGGCTGCCGATGTTGGACGTCATGATGATGATCGTGTTCTTGAAATCCACCGTGCGGCCCTGGCTGTCGGTCAGGCGCCCGTCATCCAGGATCTGCAAGAACACGTTGAACACGTCCTGATGCGCCTTTTCAACCTCGTCAAAGAGCACCACGCTGTAGGGCCGGCGTCGCACCGCTTCGGTCAGCTGGCCACCTTCCTCGTAGCCCACGTAGCCCGGCGGCGCCCCGATCAACCGCGCCACAGCGTGTTTTTCCATGTACTCGCTCATGTCGATGCGGATCATGTTCTCCTCGCTGTCGAAGAGCGACTCGGCCAACGCCCGGGCTAACTCGGTCTTGCCCACCCCGGTGGGGCCCAGGAAAATGAACGAGCCGATCGGCCGCTTAGGGTCTTTGAGGCCCGAGCGGGCCCGGATGACCGCATCGGCCACCGTCTGAACCGCCTCGTCCTGGCCGATGACGCGCTGGTGCAGGATCTGGTCGAGCCGCAGCAGCTTTTCCTTCTCCCCTTCCAGCAACCGGCTGACCGGGATTCCCGTCCACCGGGCCACGACCTCGGCCACCTCATCGGGGGTGACTTCTTCCTTTACCAACCGGCGCCCGCCCTTGCCGTCCGCCTGAGCCTCCAGCGCTTTGAGCTGCTTTTCCAGCTCCGGGATGCGGCCGTACTGGTACTCGGCTACCCGGCGCAGGTCACCCTGGCGCTGGGCCTTGTCCATTTCGGTGCGGGCCTGCTCCAGGGCCGTGCGCAACACCTGCACGTCATCGATGACGCGCTTCTCGTTGTCCCATTCGGCCTTGAGCGAATCGCGCTGGCTTTTGAGTTCCGCCACCTCCTTTTCCAGGTCATCCAGCCGTTCCCGGCTGGCTGGGTCCTTTTCCTTGCGCAAGGCTTCCCGCTCGATCTCCAACTGCAACAGCCGCCGTTGCAGCCCCTCGAGTTCTTCGGGCATCGACTCGATCTCGGTACGCAGCTTGGCGGCCGCTTCATCGATGAGGTCAATGGCCTTGTCGGGCAGGAAACGGTCGGAAATGTACCGGTGCGACAGTTGCGCCGCCGCGACCAGGGCCGCGTCCTGGATGCGCACCCCGTGGTGCAGTTCATAGCGCTCGCGCAAGCCTCGCAGGATGCTGATGGTGTCTTCCACGCTCGGCTCGTTGACCAGCACCGGCTGGAAACGCCGCTCCAGCGCGGCATCTTTCTCGATGTGCTTGCGGTACTCATCCAGCGTGGTGGCCCCGATGCAGTGCAACTCGCCCCGCGCCAGCATGGGCTTAAGCATATTGCCGGCGTCCATGGCCCCTTCGGCCGCCCCGGCTCCCACCATGGTGTGGATCTCGTCGATAAAAATGACGATCTGGCCCTGGGCCTGCACGATCTCCTGCAGCACGGCCTTGAGTCGCTCCTCAAATTCGCCCCGGTATTTGGCCCCGGCGATCAGGGCTGCCAGGTCCAGAGCGATCAGCCGTTTCTCCTTGAGGCTCTCGGGCACGTCGCCGGCCACGATCCGCCGGGCCAACCCCTCGACGATTGCCGTCTTACCCACGCCCGGGTCACCGATGAGCACCGGGTTGTTCTTGGTGCGCCGGCTCAGCACCTGGATGCAGCGGCGGATCTCGGCGTCCCGGCCGATTACCGGGTCGAGCCGGTTCTGGGCAGCCAGCTTCGTCAGGTCGCGCCCGTATTTGTCGAGCGCTTCATAGGTGGCCTCCGGGTTCGCGCTGGTGACGCGCTGGTGGCCGCGCACTTCGGTCAACGCGCGCAGGAAATCGTCGCGGCGCAGGTTAAGGTTTCTGAAGATCTTGCCGACGGCGGTGGAGGCCGGCTCGTCAAACATGGCCAGCACCAGGTGCTCGACGCTGACGTACTCGTCCTTGAGCCGCTTGGCCTCATCCTGGGCGCGCACCAGCAGCTTGTTGAGGCGCTGGGTGACGTAGAGGCCCTGGCCGGTGGCAGTATCACCCGAGACGCGCGGGATGCGGGCGAGCTCCTGTTCGAGCTCGGTCCGCACCAGATCGGGCGAGACCTTGGCTCTTTCGAAGAGGCGGGGCACCAAGCCGCCTTCCTGGTTGAGCAACGCAAGCATGAGGTGCTCGACGTCGACGGCTTGCTGCTGGTTGCGCGTGGCAATGTTCTGCGCTTCGGATAGCGCGGTTTGCGATTTTTCGGTAAATTTACTAAGATCCATACACTTGGCGGTTTACCGTTACGGCTTCGGCCCGGTTGGTTGTCCCTCTACCCTCGTCCACGATCACGGGCGATTCTTAACGGTGTACCCGGGGCAAGAAGGCTGCAAGCGGCAGCAACCAAGGCCGCAGAGGCCGCCGTAAGGCCGGAAACCGACGGAATATAGCACATAGAATGCCAACAGGAAACCGAGTCGACGGCTTCCCCCCCGGTCCATGGCGCACAACTTTCCGTCTCCGGCCGGTTCAGCCCGCACGGTTTAATGCTAATGCCGGTCCCGCTTGATCCGCAAACACGTCGGGTCCGGAACCGCAGTTTTTCCCGCTGACGCCGTGACAAGCGGACCCGGTTTCGCTTCATTGTGGTTGGATTATCAGCCCGATGCTTCACGTCTTGAACCATCCCCTTGGTGAGCACATTGTCACGCACCTTCGCGATCGAACGACCAAGCCCGTCACCTTCCGAACGCTGACTTACCAACTCGGCTTGCTGCTGGCGATGGAAGCGACCCGGGATCTGGGCACACAAGCTGTGACCGTGCACACGCCTTTGGAACGCCACCAGGGCCGCGTGTTGGCCGAACCGGTTGCCGTGGTGCCGATCCTCAGGGCGGGGTTGGCGTTGCTGGCTCCGTTCACGGACCTGTTTCCGGACGTCAGCGTGGGCTATCTCGGCCTGGAGCGGGACGAAGCCTCGGCCCTGGCCCGGCGTTATTACGCCAAACTGCCGCCTTTGCGAGACCGGCGCGTCTTCGTGCTCGATCCGATGCTGGCCACGGGCGGGTCAGCGCTCAAAGCGATCGAGGGTATCCTGGGACACGGCGCCCGGGAGGTGCGCCTCGTGTGCGTGGTGTGCGCGCCCGAAGGAGTGCGGGCGGTTGAAACGCGGTATGCGGGGATCCAGGTTTTCACGGCGGCCCTGGATCGAGAATTGAATCTTCAAAAATACATCCTGCCCGGTCTGGGCGACTTTGGTGACCGGCTTTACGGGACGTAGGGCCGCCGGTTCCGCAGGCGGCTTGATGAAAGGCGGGAGAGAATCCTTTCCGGAGCGCTCCGATGTCGCCAGCAGATTCGGGGGCGCACCTGCCGCGGGTGATGAAAGCAAGGCGGGCACTGCCGCGCCGCTCAGAATCCGCTCGCGGCGTTTGTGTCCGAATCCCAGAACTCTCTTTGGTCCAGGTCCGACGGCCGCCTGATGCCTTCCAGCCGGAACGTCAGTTCCGCCCAGGCGAGGGCCTCTGCGCAAGGCTCGCAGACGTTGCGCATTTGTACGGAACTGTAATGAGTTAACTCGACTTCATCTAACTCGCACAGGAAGCAATAGCCGCCTGTCGGGAACGGCCGTTTATGTGTGCTCGCGCTTAAGCCCATACTAATCAATCTGGTTCGTTGAAAAGCTTGTTACGACCAGATGAAACGAAACTTGAGGGGCTCGCGATTCGGTTTAACACACGGTGAGCCGCCGGGAGAGCAGCTCAGGGCTCGGTCACGCAGCGGGCGCAGCCGGGTTGGCGGGCACAACGTAAGCGTTCACACGGTCACACGGCGGGCACGACGTAAGAGTTCACACGGCGCCACGGCGGCCACGGCGGGAAGAGGGGGAAGCGTTCGGAGCTCGGAGTTTGGGGTTCGGAGGCGCGCGGCCGGCGACAGAGGTCGAACTCCACCCCGGGGTAACGCGTTCCGGCAGATGGAGTTCCTGGCTGGGCTCAACCATTCTTGCAGGACGAACACAGCCCCTTTTCGTTCACCCACAGCCAAGGGGCAGCAGGGTTTCGCCCCGTCACCCTACGGGGTGGGCGGTGGGCCGAGTTCGACCAGCAGATCGGCAAGTTTCCGGTAGGCCCGGTTGCGGTACGCAATGAGTTCAGCCGTTTTGGCCGCCGAGATATTCAGGAAGCCTCCCCCGGTTTTGGTCCCGCATTTACCTTGGGCGACCAGGTCGGAAAGAATTTTCGGCGTGGCCAGGCGCTCTCCGAAATGCTGCTCGAATGTTTTGAAACAGGCGGCGTAAACGTCCAACCCGGCCATGTCGGCAACAACGAACGGGCCGAAGAAAGGCAATCGGAAGCCGAAAGTCGTGCGGACGATATCATCGATTGCCTCGGGGCTCGCGATGCCTTCTTCCGCGATGGTGGCGGCTTCCTTGAAAAGGACATACTGCAGCCGGTTGAGAACAAAGCCTGCGGAATCCCTCAGCCGGGCGGGGACCTTGCCGGTACGGCGGATGAGGTCTTCTACGGGCGCGAGGATGGATTCGTCCGTTCGAGCGTGCGGTATCAGTTCGACGCCGGGAATGAATGGCGCCGGATTTGAGAAATGGACGCCCAGGAACCGGCTTGGATTTTCAAACGCCTGGGCCAAGCCGCCGATCGGGAGAGTAGAGGTGTTGCTGCCGACGATTCCCTCGGGATGAACGGCGCGGGAAATGCGCCCCAGGACCTCTCGTTTGATCTCGGGCACTTCCGGCACAGCTTCCTCGACAAAATCGACGGACGCCACGGCTGCCTCAATAGAATCAGCCGCCCGCAGGCGGCTTTGAATGGTTGACGCGCTGCCCGGGTTGAACAGTCCTTCCCGTTCGAACTGATCAGCCTCAGCCAGCAGCCGGTCGAGGGACTTTCTCGTCAGCTCAGCGTTGACATCCGCCAACTGCACTTCGACTCCGGCAAGCGCCAGCGATTGCGCAATGCCGCCGCCCATATAACCCGCGCCCACCACTGCTGCAGTGTCAATCTTGTTTTTCATGACTGGTTTCGGGGAGAATTGGCTTCAGGTGTTCGCGTCTCGACGGTGCAGCGGACACGGCGGCGCCGTCAAAAAGGGATTTTTTGAATCGCGAAATCGCGGCGGGTGAACCGGGGTGGCGTCGAGCGGTGTCTGCCCGGCCGGTCGCTTTCGCAAAAAAAAGGAGCCCCGGGGTCCTTGTTGAGGACCCCGGGGCTCATCGGTTCTGGCAGCGGCCTGCGCTCGCACCCCCTCACGCGCCACTCGCCCTCGGGGCTGCGGCCTTTCACGGCCGCCGTCGGCTAGCCAATGGACCGGCCGTCCCCTGACA